>JACGMN010000106.1 GCA_014061035.1 Candidatus Methanophagales archaeon
GACAGGGAGGAGTCGGAAGGTGAAAATAGCCCTAAGGGCTGCCAGATGACTCCTCCCCACTAAACCTTTAACGTGGAGATTGTAATATTTTTTTCTACACGCACCAGCAAGGTCTACCATCTTGAGATGCGTGGGCGTCGCATGATCACTGAGGTTCCAAAGAAGGTGAGGGATCTGGATGAGGCACTCGGATTGAATATGTTCCCTAAAATGATTCGAAGTTAAGGTTCAAAGACAGACTTGATGAAGCGGGATTGAAAACGAACCTTCCCAGACTTGTTGCGCCTTACTTGAAGGATAGTTAATGTTAATATTTGATAAATAGCTACAGAGCAATCGATCAGATAGAGAAAATGAAGAAAGAGACAGATTACGATTTAATTGTTGTTGGAGCAGGTCCCGCGGGAATGACTGCGGGAACGTATGGTGCGAGAAGCGGACTGAGTACTTTAGTGATAGAGGAAAAAATAAGCGGTGGAACATCAAATGAGGCATTAGAGATAGATAACTATCCGGGCTTCAAAAAGATAAGCGGCATAGAACTGGCAGAGAAGATGAAGGAGCAGACGGCGGAATATACAGAGATAAAAGAGCTGGAAGGCGTTAAGACGATAGAAATAAGTGTAAAAGCGGAAAAGATGACGGTATCCACGGAAAAGGGCAGTTATCGCACTGATGCCGTGATACTCTGTACTGGCACAAAAAAACGTAAGCTGAACGTTAAAGGAGAAAAGGAGCTTTTAGGTAGGGGCGTATCGTATTGTGCTGCCTGTGATGGGTTTTTCTTTAGGGGTAAGCAGGTAGTTGTAGCCGGAGGCGGGGACTCGGCAGTTAAAGGAGCGCTGTATCTAAAAAATCTCGGTTCTGATGTAAGATTGATCCACAGGAGAGATAAGCTCAGAGCGGAACAGTATTTACAAAAAAAATTGGCTGCGGCTGCGGTGCCCGTTTTGTGGAACTCGGTAGTAAAAGAGATAAAAGGAGAAAAAGTAGTGCGAAGCATTGTCAAATATGATAAGAAGAGCGGGTTAGAAGACGAGATTTCGACTGATGGCGTCTTTGTATATCTCGGCGAAGAGCCTGCTAATGCATTAGCAAGACAAATAGGTTTGATGCTTGATAAAGAGGGCTATATAATCACTGATAAAACCCAGAGGACAGACCGGGAGCGAGTATACGCTGCAGGAGACCTGACCGGTGGTGTGAGACAAATTGTAGTGGCATGTGCAGAAGGCGCCATCGCGGCTAACTCTGCGTACGAGGATTTAGTTAAGTAAGTAGTAAGTAAAATGAGAGAGATAGGAGTTGACGAGGCGGGTAAAGGTCCAGTGATAGGATCAATCTTTGTTGCCGGAGTATTGAATTTTGATGGGCTGGAAGAGCTGTGCGTAAAAGATTCTAAGCGATTGAGCCCTACAAGGCGCGAATACCTGGCGGACCGTATAGAAGAAGCGACCGAGGTTTATTTAATGGAAATGACCGCGAGCGAGATAGACGCGGGTAGAAGAAGGTGTACATTAAATGTGATCATGGTTGAACTGTTTTCAGAAGTGATTATGCCTCTTCAACCTGATAGGGCGATTGTAGATGCTGCAGATGTAAATCCCGGTAGGTTCGCAGCTAATCTTAGAGCACAGTACGAGAAGGTGGAAGGATGCGAAGCGTCTGAAATCGAGATTATTTCTGAGAGTAAAGCAGATGATCGCTACCCGGTAGTCAGTGCCGCATCAATCGTTGCAAAGGTGCACAGAGATAGATCCATACGGGCGATTGAGTCTGATATAGGAGCAGAGATCGGGAGTGGCTATCCTGCAGACCCTAAAACCGTCAAATTCCTGAAAAAGTTGCTCAAAGGGAAGGAATTGGATGCTATCCCGGGTTATGTTCGGAAATCTTGGAAGACAGTTGAATTATATATGCATAAAGGCTACAAATGAGTGAAAGATAATGACCCCGAAGAAGGATACGGATGAGGGGAATGCGAATGCAGATTACGGTGATGCGATAAGAGAATGCCCTGAATGCTGCTCTAAGAACTTAATAAGAGATTATGAAAAAGCAGAGCTCTTTTGCAAGGAATGCGGGTTGATAGTGGCTGAGAACATCATAGATCTTGGACCTGAGTGGCGTGCCTTCGATTCCGATCAAAACTCACGGAGGACGAGGGTCGGAGCACCAATGACTTACCGGATACATGACAAAGGTCTGAGCACGCAGGTTACCGGATCTTTGACTGGTCGTGGGCAGCAAAAGTTAAAGAAATGGCAGCAGCGGATACAGATTGCGAACGCGAGCGAAAAGAGCTTTGTCTTCGCGCTTTCTGAGATAGAGCGGATGGCATCTGTGCTTAAACTACCACCGAACATCAGAGAGGCGGCGTCTATGCTATACCGGAAAGCAATGAAGAAAGATTTGATTCGCGGGCGAAGTATAGAGAGCATAGCCGCTGCAGTTTTGTACATTTCATGTAGGCAGTACTGCGTGCCGCGAACCATGGCAGAGATAGGGGATATATCGCAAGTGAGGGTGAAAGAAATACGCCGTACGTATCGTTACCTTTTACGCGAGCTTGACTTGAAGGTTATTCCGGTCTCCCCTGTTGATTTCGTGCCTCGTTTCTGCTCTTTACTCGATTTGAATGGTGCTATACAGTCAAGAGCAATAGAGATATTAAAACGCGCCACAGAGGATGAGCTGACCAGTGGGCGAGGACCAATAGGACTGGCAGCCGCGGCTATTTACATTGCGGCGATTTTGAGCGGTGAGCATCGCACGCAGAAGAAAGTATCCGATGCTACCGGTGTTACAGAAGTTACAATACGGACCCGCTATAAAGAATTATCAGAGCATTTATGTATAGAAGTACTTCGGTAGTAACTACTCAGGTTCGGGGTTCGGGATTCACGGTTCACGGTTAGATCGCTGAAAATTAAACGGTTTGAAGATATATCTCAAGAAATATGAAGAGCGTAAGGCGAACAACCTTGAACCTTGAACCTTGAACCTTGAACCGTGAACCCTGAACCCTAACCAACTAAACCGCTTCTGAGTAGTGCCCTCGCTGCTATCTTAGCGACTCTCAATGGTTCGGGCACTTTCCCTTGAATAGTGAATTTTCTAAGCAGAGCATTAGCTTCTACCTTTTCCATGCCTAAAAACCGTATTAAAATCTCGAAATCGCCATTTAATTTTAGCGGAATGCGATCTCCAAGCCGTTTATACATGTCGATCCGTAAATCTCGCTCGCGTCTATCGAAATGCCTGGCTATATGCGTTTCCAGCGTTGGAGATTTTGCACCAGATATAGATCCAGATTCAGATCCGGATCCAGATGAAGATCCAGCTTCCTCGTATGTTACACAGATGAGCGGGATATTCAGCTCATTGTAGACTTCATTCAGGTCTATTATGTTGAACCAGCTAATGACGCAGCCGTTTAACATCAACACGTTTATATCAGCACGGTGCAGTGATCTAAAGAGGCGTAATATCCCTGCGGTCGCATCCATTCCGCCTACTGTTATCTGAGTGAAACCGATACCATCTATAACAGAATCAGAACGCATGACAATGCCGGCAAGCACTGACTTCTCACAGCCTCTTCTGAAGCTTTCGGCAATGCCAAGTACTCGTATGCCTTTTTTATTTATCTGTACTACCATGAGTGGATGAGCAGAAAGAAATAAATCAGAGATACGATCTACTTTCCCTTTCCCTCTGCTCCCTATATCTCCGCCGGAAGACCGGGTCACTGCTCATTCGCGCTATCTCTCTATCTAATTTCTCATCCAGTTTCGCTTGCGCATCTGAGACATAGTCAGTGCAAAATGTATGCGTGGTATCAGATGAATATTGCTGGATACCAGCCATTATAATCGCCAAATCGTCTTTCTGAGAAGAAATTAGACCGAAAGGAACTGGCGCACCTATTTTCATAAGCTCTCGTATCTCATCGTCTATCTTCCCTACCTCCATACCAAACCCTGTTGCTTCATTACTCCCGGTCTGTTCAACTTTTAGCTGCCAGATACGCTCCGGGCTGGAGATGAACATATCGTACCGTCCTTTGTAATTCCGCCCACTAAGCACTCTCCAATCTGCCTTATCCTTACTTTTATCCCACTTTTCCTTTACTATCCGTGTTATTTCTGCAGAAGATTCTATCCCCATTTCGTCGTATACCTTAGTTGTATTGTAAATAATATTATAAGTTATGTATTTGTATAGCTGATGTAAAAAAGCACGAGATTTCACAAGATTAACACAAGATCAGAAATTAGAGAGTAGAATATAGAATACGAATATATAGAATACGAATACGAATACGAATACAAGTTGATGATAGCAATAATCCTCGCGGGCGGGAAAAGCCGCAGGCTGTGCAGAAGAAAAGACGGGGGCGAAGATAAAGAGAAGGCACTCGTGCGCATAGCTGAACATGGGCAGGGATATAGAAACCGGCGACGTCTACGCCTATTAGACATCGCAGTAGAAAGCGTGCGGGCGTCAAAAGCGGAAGATTTTTTCGTGGCTATCACGAAGAACACGCCGATGACAGATGAATATTGCAAGCACGCCAATTATAAGACAATAGAGACACCGGGTGAAGGGTATCATGAAGATTTATGGTGTTTGCTAAGAGACTATCCTGAGTTTGTATCGATTGCCTGCGATATTCCTTTTTTAGGAAGCGAGCATATTAATGCGATAATAGACGCTTATTTATCGCGCACTCCTCGCGTCAGCGTTACAGCTGCTGTTTCCGTAGATATATTACCCAGAAATCTAACGCTAACGCTAATGCTGACGCCAGGTCAAGGTCACACGCGTGAGTTCGAGTATGCAGGTAAAAGACTTCTCGCTTGCGGTATCAACGCGGTTACGAATTCAAAAGATTCGAGACCGTTAATATTTGATGATCCTCTGCTTGCCCTGAATATTAACACGCGTGCAGATTTACGTCTGACGAGAAGAATGATGCATGCACGCGTTTACAAACGCTATAAACGGTGGTGACGGTTTGGTAGGCCTCGACTTGAATTCCGGATGAAACTGCGTTGCGACGAAGAATGGATGGTTCTCTGCTTCCATCTCTACTATCTCCATCCTCACACCACTCTTGTTAGTACCTGAAAATATCATTCCTTCTCGCTCTATGCGTTCTATATACTCTGGATTGACTTCATACCTGTGCCGGTGCCGTTCAAGTATCTTGTTTTTACCGTATATCTGTTCTGCTAATGTATCCTTCCTTATAAATACTTCGTAATCGCCCAGCCGCATTGTCCCACCCTTCACAGCGACTTTTTGCTGCTCTTCCAGCAGGTCTATCACTGGAGTCTGTGTTTCACCGAGTTCAATACTATGTGCGTCATGGAGTTGCGCGAGATTCCTCGCTGCTTCTATTACCGCCAGCTGGAATCCAAAGCATATACCCAGGAATGGAATCTTATGCACTCGTGCGTACGTAATTGCATTAATCTTCCCTTCTACTCCTCGCACGCCAAAACCGCCCGGGACAAGTATTCCCTGAACACCTGAAAAAATCGAATCTGAATCTGTTACAGTTACAGTTGCACCTTCCAGATCCTCCGCTTCTACCAATTTCATCTCTACGTTACAGCCTAACTCTGCAGCAGCATGCCCTATCGCCTCCTTTATGCTCAAATATGAATCCTCTAACTCCGCATATTTCCCTACCAGTGCTATGCTTATATCCCTACCAGTAGCAACCGATCTCTTTCTCCTTGCCACCATCTGCGCCCATTCGTGATCTTCTGTTAATTGCGTTAACTGCAGCTTTTTCATGATATACTCGGCAATGCCTTCTTGCTCGAGTAATAGCGGTACCTCATAGATATCACCTGCATCCTGTGCGCTTATCACTGCTTCGTTCTTCACGCTGCAGAACATTGCTATTTTCTTCTTAGCATCATCTTTGAGCAGCCTTTTACAACGGCATACGATGATGTCAGGTTGCAGTCCCAATTCCCGGAGTGCTTTCACCGAATGCTGTGTAGGTTTCGTTTTTTGCTCGTTCAAGGTCACGGAGGTAACTGGCACTAATGTAACGTGAACGAAGAGAAAATCAGTTCCATCCTCCTCACATTGCATCTGCCTGACTGCCTCAAGGAACGGCATGCTCTCTATGTCACCGACCGTACCGCCTATTTCTACCAGGCAGAGATCAGCATTACTATTCGCGGCAACACGCCTTATTCGCGTCTTTATCTCGTTCGTCACGTGCGGAATTATCTGTACCGTATCGCCAAAATATCCGCCTTTTCGTTCTCGCTCGATCACGGCGGAATAGATAATGCCAGTAGTTATATTGTGCTCCCTACTAAGCTCTACATCCATGAACCGTTCATAATGCCCCAAATCGAGATCAACCTCCGTACCGTCGGCTAATACATACACTTCACCATGCTGATACGGATTCATCGTTCCGGCATCTATGTTTATGTACGGGTCAATTTTCATTGGCACGATCTTGTAACCTCTGTTCTTCAATATTCTACCGATTGATGCCATCGTAATGCCTTTTCCCAGCCCGCTCATCACGCCGCCTGTCACGACTATATATTTCATCGTTCTTCCTAAATATTGTAAATAACTATAAAGAGGAATAGCAATGCAGCTATTAATGAAACGGCAAATAAATAACCGGGTAAATCGCTAAAAATCCCTGTATGAAGTATCAAAAAGAGAAGAACAAGAAAGAGGATCGCTAAGGATACCGATACTACAAGGCGCGATAAGAAAGCTCTTTCATCTACAGAGATCGTAAATTTCCTCCTTGTTTTGCTTTTTACATAGTTCAACTCCCGCTCCCCACTCGTTCCCCTTTCTTTTGGTACAATTTCTGTTTCTACTCTTGCTCTTGCTCCTGCTTCTACCTCTACTATCTCCACTGGAAAACTCCGTTTGGTCGCTCCGTAGCCTGTACTTATGAATATCTCGCCTCTATCTCTATCTTTAGCACTATCAGAGTCCGAGCCCGCCATCGCCGCGGCGACTGCACCTGCATAACTCTTCGGCAATCTTACAATTGCTGCTATCTTCTCCTCGTCTATTACGTAAACCTTATCCTGCATTATCAACAGCTTGTCCTTTATCCCGCGGCTCAGCGAAAAATGCACGTGTGTTGGACCTCCATGATTAATTACAAGTAGCTCAAAGCTCGTCTCCTCCCCTGCCTTAAGTGGAATCTTCAGTACGTCATACTCAAATTCTATCGAATTCAGACTCTTTCTACTCAGATATATTCTTTGCTGTATTATTCTTTGCTGTATTCTTTCCATCTCTTTAATTTCGCTCATAGCGCAGAAAATGCGAAGTTAGAAGTTAGAAGCAAGAAGTAAGAAGTCATATATAATCTATCAGTCTCCTTGAGTTAGCTCTGGCGGTAAGAGATTAGGAATACCATCCGCAATAGGATACTGCTGATCGCATTTCCTGCAATATAAACTTCCACTCACAATCTCGCCCTTCTCATCCTCCTCGCCCTTATTCAATTCCAACTCGCCCTTACAGACCGGGCATGCAAGTATATCCATCAGCTCTTGTTTCATTGTTTATCTATACTATCTATCCTACATGTATTAGAAAAAGAAAATGAAAGATGAAAGGCAGAAAGTTTGTACCGTCGAACAGCATGGAGATAATAGGCATAGCCGGGCTTCCGGAGGTCAACGAGGGTGACGATTTAACGCGGTTATTTCTTGACGCTGTGAGAGATAAGAGACTGGAATTAGAGGACGGTGACGTCATTGTCTTCACTTCTAAGATAGTAGCAAAGAGCGAAGGCAGAGTCGTTGACCTTACCGATGTGCGCGTGAGCGGTGACGCGGAAAGAATAGCAAGTGAAACGGAAAAGGATCCGAGAATCGTCCAACTCGTACTCAATGAAGCAAAAGCAATTGTAAGACTGCGTGGCAATCACATTATCGTAGAAACAAAGCATGGCTTTGTATGTGCAAATGCGGGCGTTGACGAATCTAATGTTGAGGACGGTAAAGCGGTATTACTGCCAAAAGACCCACAGAAGAGCGCTCAAGGACTTAAAAATGACATAGAAGCGCGAAGTAGTAAAGCAAAATCGGTCTCCGTCTTAATTTCCGATTCGTTCGGCAGAGCATTCCGTAACGGTGTAACGGGAATCTGTATCGGTATCTCCGGCATTCCAGCTATGGTGGACCGACGTGGAGAAGAAGATCGGTTCGGACAGATAGCGCGGGTGACCCAGGAAGCAATTGCAGATGAGATATGCGCGGCTGCGAATCTCGTAATGGGCGAACTTGCGGAGGGTGTACCAATCGCGATTGTCCGCGGGTTAGAGTTGGAGCGGTGCAAAAGCGATATACAAGAACTTCTATTCAGCCGTGAAGATGATCTATTCAGGTAAATGTAACTAATTAGGTTCAGGGTTACGGTTGTTCGCCGTGTGCTCTTCATATTTCGTGAGATATACATAGCTGTATTTGTATAGGTATAGTTGAAGATGCAGGATCAGGATACAAGGTGAAAATCATAGTCTTGCATCCTGCATCCTAACAGCTATACAAATACTAATTGAAATAGTGTAAGAACTGGCAGATGACGGACGCGAAGAAAGAGGCAGGGAAGGATAAGAAGAAGAAGGAAGAATATGTAGACGGTATAAAAATGACGGTAGTACCATGTCTATTCGGTCTTCTCGCTGGTATTATATCCTTCTTCATGTTTAAAAATGATCCGGCAGACCTGGATGGATTCTTCATTGCGCTCATAATGAGCTTAATACAGAAATGGGTCTATCCATTCGTCGGCACGCGCTTAGAAGGGATAAAAGACTGGCTCTACATCACTTTTTTAACTATCTTCTGCTGGTTTATCGCTTTCACATTGCTGTTGGATATTTATGTTTAATTTCAACGCGATATGCGTAGCTGCGATGGCGAGGGCATCAGTAACATCGTCAGGCTTTGGAATCTCCTCTAACCGCAGCAATTCCTTTGCTCTATTCGCTACATCGCTCTTTGTTGCCCTTCCATATCTCGTTATATGATATTTCACTTCCGAGGTATTATATTCATATATCGGCAGTCCTGCGGTAGTAGCCGCTAAGAGACAGACGCCACGTGCCTGCCCAACACTCATTACGGTCCTCACGTTTGTATTGAAGAAAATATTCTCGATTGCCATTTCATCCGGCGTCGTATCTGCTATCAGGTCAAGCAAATCGGTATAAATCTTTTTTAATCGTTCACCCATTGATTCTTTCGTCGTCGTCTTTATGCATCCATAATCAATTGATTTTAATCTACCGTTATTGATCTCAACAATTCCCCATCCAGTCATCGCAGTTCCTGGATCTATCCCAATCACCCGCATAAATAATAAATATACTTGAGATAGATTATTAAGAAGTGGAAGAATGTAATGGAAAAAGAGAAAGGAATTGTAGTGCCGGGAGATTTCTTAGGCACTTCTGAAGAATTCACACCGGGAAAGGGCGTGTATGATGAGAATGGTAATATATGCTCTTTACTGACCGGAGTAGTGAGCATAAGCGATAAGAGGGTTATAGAAGTCCAGTCAAAGGTGGAAACACCGCCGGTGCTCAAAGAAGGCGATGTGGTCATAGGCAAGATAGAAGATATAAAAGATACTGTCGCCATCGTTAGCATAGCGTGTTTGAAAGGGAAGGAGGATCGAGAGATTGCTACAGCTAGACAGGCAGTTATTCATATATCAAACGTGAAGAGCGGATATGTGAATGAACTGAAGAATGAGTTATGCCATTTTGATGTGGTGAAGGCGAAAGTGATAGACGCGAAGAATTTACGGCTTAGCACAGAAGAGAAGAGCTTAGGCGTGATAAAAGCGATATGCAAGAGATGCAAAGGCGGTCTGAAGTGGAAGGGTAATGGTAATGTGCTGGAGTGCGGGCTGTGCCAACAGAGGGAAGTAAGAAAGCTATCAGAAGATTATGGTAAAGGGATAGTGTGAAGTAAAGATGCAAACAGAAGACGATCCCGAGGTTAAGAACACGGCTATGGATACGGATGAGGATGAGAATAAAAAGGAAAAAGTGAAGATATTGGAGAAGGACGGAAAAGTAGTTAGAATAGAGATATACGGAGAGAAACATACCCTTTTATCGCCGCTAACTTCTAAATTGCTCGATAATGAGATGGTGGACATCGCTACGTACAATATTGCTTATACGCAGATAAGCAACCCTATTTTGTATGTCAAGATGAAGGAGGGTGATCCGTTAGCAGCAGTAAAGTCTGCTCTTGCTGTACTTGCAGCGGAATACGAGGAGTTTGAGCAGAAGTACAAAGCCTGCGCGGGAATAGTCAATAGTCAATAGTCAATAGGGGGAAGAGAACTGCGCGCGGCAATAGTCTAGCGGTAGGACACGGGCTTCCCAAGCCTGTAACCCGGGTTCGAGCCCCGGTTGCCGCATAAACCATTTTCTTTTAGAAAAAGATAGAAAACATGGATCAGAATCAGATAAAGAAGTATGAATTCGAAAAAGTACTGGAAGACCTGAGACAGAAGAGTGGAAAAGGTACAGAGCTTATCTCTCTTTACATCCCTGCTGATAAGCAAATATCAGATGTTACCTCTCATCTCCGTGTTGAATACGGACAGGCAATGAACATAAAGAGTAAAATTACACGTACTAATGTCCAAAGCTCACTGGATTCGATATTATCGAAGCTGCGGTACGTAAGTGTAGACGAAAATGGTCTGGTGATATTCTGCGGTGCAGTAGATAAAGGTGGAGATAAGACAGATATCGAGACGACCATCGTGGAGCCGCCGGCAAAGATATATTCCTATATTTATCATTGTAATTCCCGCTTCTTCCTTGAGCCGTTGGAAGAGTTAGTAGAAGCGAAAGATAAATACGGTCTGCTCGTGCTGGATAAAAGAGAAGCGACGATAGGCATCTTGAAGGGCAAGCATGTGGAATCGGTGAAACACCTCACTTCCACAGTTCCGGGTAAGATAAGAAAAGGAGGGCAGTCAGCACAGCGGTTTCAGCGACTGCGGGAGATTGCAATCGATGATTTTTATAAACGGATAGGCAGACACGCATCACAAATATTTCTGCAACTTGAAGACCTTCATGGCGTTATTATTGGTGGTCCGAGCCCAACGAAGGAGGATTTTATAAAAGGGTCCTACTTTCAATATGAGATACAAAATAAGATTCTCGGTGCGTTTGACGTCGCGTATACCGACGAATCAGGCCTTTATGAGCTCGTTGATGCCGCTGGGGAGGTTTTAGAAGGACTGGACTTGATGCGTGAGAAGAAGCTCATGACGAGGTTCATTGAACTTGTCGCAAATAGCGAGTCAATGTCAATGGTGGCGTATGGTAAGAAAGAAGTGAGAGCGAAGTTAGAAATGGGTGCCGTGGACACGCTTTTAATATCCGAAGAACTTGAGGCGGGGTTCGTGCACGAGTTAGTAGAAAAAGCTGCGATGATCGGCTCTGGCGTGGAATTCATCTCAACAGAATTTGAAGAAGGTGCGCAATTAAAGCGTGCATTTGGCGGCGTTGCTGCTATATTGCGATACAGTACATAAGAAATAATTTATTGAAACTCAGTGATTTTATATATAAGGAGATAGCAGAACGACAGGATAAGTAAATATGAGCGTAAGTAGTACCGCGGATGACAATATACTACTGGTAGGGACCGGGCATGTTTTAGAGAAGAGCGTGAAGGAGGTAGAAGAAGTAATAGCGAGGGAGAATCCGGCTGTCGTTGCTGTTGAGCTATGTGAGGCAAGATATGATGCATTGACGGGTGAAGAGAGGGAATTTTCAATCAAAGATGCGCTCACCACCGGCAATCCTTTTTTGATGCTAACACACTGGCTGCTTGCATATATGCAGCGGAAGATAGGTGCAGAGTTAGGTATTGAGCCCGGTGCAGATATGATGGCTGCGATAGAGAAAGCAAAGGAGTTCGGTTGTGAGATTGCATTGATCGACCGGCCAATACAAATAACGATGCAGCGATTCTGGAGTAATATGCGATTTTGGGAGAAGCTAAAGATGCTCTTTGCTATCATTTTCTCGATTGTCAGCATAGGACGAGGATGGGGACGGGGATGTGGATGTAATGAAACGGGGAAAGTGATAGGGGAAAAAGGAAAAGAGGATAAGAAGTTCATGACTGGCGTTATGGTAGGAGATAAGAAGATAGAGCTGGATAGGTTGACGGATGAAGACGTCGTGACGCAGTTGGTGAAAGAGCTCAGAGAATTCTCACCGGGTGCAGCAACAGCACTCTTAAACGAACGCGATGCGTATATCGCGAGAAATTTGCTTATGCTCTCGCAACAAACTTTTAGAAAAAGTTTGATCAAAAATGCGGCGGCTGAGTGGGATCAAACCGCTCCCGCCTATGACTATGAGAGCCGAAAAATAGTTGCTGTCGTCGGTGCAGGACACGTAGCGGGAATAAAGAATTTTCTTAGCCATCCGGAGTTGCTACCTTCAGAGGCTGAATTGTGCGCGCTTCCGAAGAGACGTGGCTTATTAAATATATCGATAGGGAAATTGCTGGGTATAGGAATTAGTGCAGCGTTCTTACTATTCATCTTAGCGGTCATCTTCTCTGGCATAAACATATCCTACCATCTTCTTTTTACCGCGTTTCTGTGGTGGTTCATTATAAATGGTGTTTTGTCTGCGGTCGGTGTTCTGATTGCACGCGGGCATCCGCTCTCAGCGCTTACCGCTTTTTCTCTCGCATGGCTTACATCCTTAAATCCGTTTTTAGCCGCGGGCTGGTTTGCAGGTTTGGCAGAAGCATACTTCCGGAAACCGTCTTTTGGCGATGCAAAAGATATGCAGGCTGCTGAATCGGTACGAGAATTGATGCGCAACCGACTGTTTAAGGTATTTCTCGTTGCAGGACTGGCAAATATAGGAAGCGTTGCGGGAACATTCATTGGCGCCTATGTCGTATGGCAGGTGGTTGGTATAGATATATATCAGATATGGATTGGGTTGAAGACACTCTTTTCTTGATTAAATAGAATATCTAAATCAAAATAAAACAAAAGATGGAAAAAAATGCCAGAAAGGAGTAAGGACTGGATAAATCAAGCGGAAAAGGATTTAAAAGCAGTTGAAGAGCTGATGAAA
>JACGMN010000147.1 GCA_014061035.1 Candidatus Methanophagales archaeon
ACATATATCCTGGATAGCCTCTTCTTCCTGGAACTTCCTCTCGTGCCGCTGAGATCTCACGTAACGCTTCACAATAGTTCGTCATATCTGTAAGAATAACGAGGATGTGCATATCATATTCGTAAGCTAGGAACTCAGCAGTAGTCAAAGCTATTCGTGGCGTTATCACACGCTCGATTGCAGGATCGTCAGCAAGGTTAAGAAAGGTGACTATCCGATCTATCGCTCCTGTATGCTCAAAATCATGCATAAAAAACGAAGCCTCCTCGTGCGTGATTCCCATTGCCGCAAAAACTACAGAGAACGGCTCTTCAGTGCCTAACACCTTCGCCTGCCTCGCTATTTGCGCGGCAAGAGCATTATGCGGCAATCCTGCACCAGAGAATATCGGTAACTTCTGTCCTCGCACCAGTGTGTTCATTCCGTCAATAGTAGAGATACCGGTTTGAATGAATTCACGTGGATAATCACGTGCTGTCGGATTTATCGGTGTACCAGTGACCGAAAGCCGGTCCTCCGGTATCACCTCCGGTCCACCATCTCTTGGCCTGCCCAACCCATCAAAAAACCTGCCGATCATATCTTGAGATACGTTTATCTTCATTATATCGCCTGTAAACCGCACCTTAGTCATTGACGTGTCTATTCCTGAAGCGCCTTCAAAGACCTGAACCACTGCAATTCCGGTACTCGCCTCTAACACCTGCCCGGTCTTTTCTTCGCCTTCAGGCGTAATTATCTTTACGACTTCTCCATACGAGATACCTTCTACTTTCTCTACTACAATCAACGGACCCGCCGCTTCTCTTACCGTCCTATATTCACGCACAGAAGTATCTGTTATCATTCTATCCTATCTCACCTCACCTCATCTCTTCCATCTTCAAGAAGTCCCTTCACCCTTCTTCTTTACTAGAACTAACTCGAATTCGTCTTTCATATCCTGCAGGATTTCTTCGTATTTATCGCTTAATTCTTCTGCCGACATATATTTCATCCTTGCTATCACTCCTTTTATCTCCATCCACTCTATCTGCTCTACCATTATACCTTGCTCTATCGCATCGTTTGCATAGTTATACCATTGCAGAATGATCTTTGCCATCAAATACTGCTTTTCCAGAGAGCAGAAAGAGTCGATCTCATGATATGCATTCTGCTGCAAGAAATCCTCACGGATCATACGAGCTACTTCCAATATCCCTCTT
>JACGMN010000020.1 GCA_014061035.1 Candidatus Methanophagales archaeon
CATATTACCCATATAGATGACGGTTTTGATTTTCTGGGCTGGAACTTCCGTAAGTACAAAGAAAAACTTCTGATAAAGCCATCTAAGAAGGCGATTGATACTGTCACTCGAAAGGTCAGTGACATGATCAAAAGAGCGAAAGCATGGAATACGCTCTGGCGAGGGGGTAAGAGGAGGCATCCAGACAAGTCCAGAATCTGGATTGCCAGAAAATACTGGCATAGCAGAGGCTCTTGGAACTGGGTATTCTCCACGGAAAGGGACAGGCGGAAAGTATTTTCAGATACGAAGATAGTCAGACACACCAGTCTGAAACTGGATAAAATCAAAAGACCAAAAGACCAAATGCTACGAAACCAAACTGCTGCTCGATACAGAAAGGGTTATGAAATGCTTGAGCGGTATGAAGGGAAACTTTCACGTACCGTTCTGAGACGAGGAGGGGCGAGTAATCGCTCCATCCTTAGTCTGCTAAATAGGTAGAAGTTATACTTTATATACAACACAACAAGTCAGATCAAATATCACGCCGCACCAATGTCTCAGCCTCTATCCACCTACCACTGCTTATCTTAACACCCGGATATATAGAGACATTTATTCCTGTCTTGACATTGTAGCCAACGATAGCACCCAGCTTCCTCCGTCCTGAATCTATCCTTGCACTTGCACTTGCACTTGCACCCGTTTCTGCTTCTGATTCTACTTCTGCACCCTCCCTCTTCACGGTCATCTTCACGCTCATCTTCACATTCTGCTCGTCGAATCTCAAATTCGCTATCTTGGTTCCCGCGCCCAAATTACAACCCTCTGCGATGACAGAATCAGGGACATAGTTCAGGTGCGGTACATGAGAGGCGGACATCACCACGCTTCTCCTTACAATAGAGAATTCGCCGATTAGACTGTTATCACCAACGACTGAGCGTTCAATAACACAGTTCTTTATCATGCAATCCTTTCCAATGACTGCGGGCTTCCTTATCACGGCAGAATCCCATATCTCCGTATTCTCGCCTACTGCAAACCCTATCTGTTCGAGCATGTACATGTTTGCATCTATATAGTCCCACGGATAACCTATATCATTCCAATAACCATCCAGAGGAATAACTTTTACAGCTTCTCTCTCGTTATTATGTATCTGAATTGCATCGGTCAGCTCGTATTCTCCACGTTCACTCTCTCTCGTCCTATCCACGCACTCCAATACCGGTGGAGTGAGATGGTATATTCCTGCATTGACAAACCCTGCTCCAGATCCCGTCTTCTCTGCTATTCCTTTTAACCGCAGCTCCCCTTCATCAAAGAGAACCTCACCATATCGCGAGACATCATTTACACTGGCAACGGCAATGCTGTTCGGATTTTCCAGTATCTCGCCGAAGTTCGTGATCTCAAAGAACAGGTCGCCATAGATCAAGATAAAAGCATCGTCAATGAAGTCCTTCGCAGCATGCAGTGCCGTTGCTGTCCCCTTTAACAATTTATCTTCATAGAATTTTACATCAGCAAGATCAATTTCTTCCTTCAAATGCCCCACAACAACCGCTATCTCATCTATTCCATGCTCCCGCAGCATCGCAATCTGGTACTCAATCAGCGGCTTATTGCATATCGGAAGTATTGCTTTTGGTTTACGATCAGTAAGTGGATGCAATCGTGTCCCCTTACCCGCTGCAAGTATTATCCCTTTCATTCTTACTTTATTTTACTGCGGTACCTTTCTGATTATAGACTGTACAAAGTCCTTTAATCTGTTATATCCTCTTTTATCGCTCGATTCATAAACAATAGAGATCTTTGGCTCAGTATTAGAAGCTCTAAAAATAACCCAACCATCCTCAAATATGACTTTAACACCGTCAAGACAATCCAGTAAATACCCCGCTTCCTCCAATTCGCGCTTCAGCTTCGTTATAAACGGAAATTTCTTAGATTCTTTCACTGAGATACGGAGATTCTCTGATAGATACTCCGGGAAATCCTTCACTAGCTCTGACAATTTTATCGAATTCGAGATAAGTAACTCAACAATTTTAAGGCTTGCAAGTATCGCATCGTCTGCGAAGAAGGTCTCTTTAAAATAATAATGTCCGGAAAGCTCGCCACCGAGTTCGGCATCCTCTGCCATCATCTTCTGCGCTATATATGTATGTCCTACTCTGCAAGGAATTGCCTGCCCACCACAATTATTTATAGTATCAATCACCATTCTAGAGGTGAGAATATCATGGACTATCTTCGCACCCGGGTTCTCTTCGAGTAAACGCGAAGTTAAAAGCGAGAAGATTCTGCTCGATTCTACTGTAGTTCCCGCTTCATCAATGACCGCTAATCTATCGCCATCACCATCGAAGACAAAGCCAATAGCGGCCCCAACTTCTTTGACTTTCTCCTTTGCCGCTGCCAGATTCTCTTCCTTTGAAGGGTCAGGGTCATGCCCGGGGAAAGCACCATCGGGCGTACAGTTCAATTCATAGACCGTCATACCTGCTCTTCTATGTATCTCTGGCGCGTATAATCCCGCACTGCCATTGGAACCGTCTATGACGACTACGACTGGGACCGGGAAACGATCTTCGCTATTCATATTCGTATTCGTCATCTCCAGGATGAACTTTATGTAATCTTCTTTAATAGTACGCTTAGTGACAGAAATAGGCGCTGAATAAGAGTAAGAGCCGTTGTCCGTGTTGTGATAGTGATGATCGTAATCGTAGTTGTTACCGGCTCTATCTTTATCAAAGATCACCTTTAACTTGCTTATTCCGGATTCGTAGCTTACCGGTATCGCGGCTTTATCGAAGAACTTGAAGCCGTTATACTCTTTTGGATTGTGTGATGCCGTGATGTTTACGCCGCCATCACAGTTGAAATGTTTGATAGCGAAGACAAGAATAGGCGTTGTAACAATACCTATATCGATGACCTCATAGTTAGAGCCTCTTGAGATAAGACCTTTAATGAAATTCTCCTTCAATTCCGGACCACTCAACCGCGTATCGCATCCAACTGCAATCTTGATCTTGCCGTTACCTTGGTTGAGTATTCCAAATGCCGTGCCTATCTGATATGCCACGCTCTTATCGATCTCAGACGGATAGGTGCCCCTTATATCGTATGCCTTGAATATACTCATTGGTTAAATTAAGATACAGAATACAATAACAAGAACTTTTATTTATATCCTTAACTTCGTACAATCATAGGGAACATATAGGAACATATAATACCTAACTTCCCTCTAAAGTCTGATCTTAGCATTTAACGAAAGGATAAAACCAAAAAGGTTTTTATTAGTATATTCCCTATTCCCCTACATGTGGAACATAGAAGAGTGGGCGAGAAAGTGGTTGGAAAATCAGCGAGATGAAGGTAAAAAGTGTGTCACGAAATTAAGATGCAAGGGTCAAATTGCTATGTCTATCATACAACCAGTAGCTATGACAAAGCAATAAAAAAGGGGCGCAAAGTATCAAAATACCTCGGAAAACTTGACAAAGAAAAGGGATTTATTCCGAAAAGGCAAAATAAACGTAATGTTGCAGGTCCGCGAAATATCACAGAGTGTTGTAATTCGATGTTGCTACACGGAATGATGAAGGAGATCAAACCCCCGTTGAAAGAGGGTTTCCCCGACCACTGGGGGGGAATCTGCACACTTCTACGAAGCGTTTTTGATAAACCCTTTTTTTAAAATGTTTTATGGTGGGTGTTTCTGGCAATGTCCCATTAAAACGGGTGAAAGATGCGTGGGAGAAACTCTACAATGCCAAAAACATCCATCCAAGTCTAAACCAAAATAATCTCACCCGCGTGATGCGGAGCGTGGGCGTAAATCGGGCTGGTCAGAATGTCCTATTCAA
>JACGMN010000030.1 GCA_014061035.1 Candidatus Methanophagales archaeon
TTTTTTAGAGATGACGAAATTCTGGAATGTGTGCTCGCCTAAAGCCTCTCTCACCAGTTCACTATTCTCTGTCAGTGTAATTGCTTCAATCAAACTCCCGGGCAGTGTTTCTATTTGCTCACGCTCTCTTTCCGAAGCACTCATCAGATAAACGTCCTTTTCCGTTGGCGGTGGCAATTCGTACTTGTTCCTTATCCCTGCTAGTCCCGCGGCGAGCATCACAGAAAATGCTAAGTACGGATTGCATGCCGGATCAGGGCTGCGGAATTCGATTCGTGTAGCCTCCTCTTTACCTGGCTTGTACATCGGCACACGTATAAGTGTAGACCTGTTTCTTCTCGCCCACGTGATGTATACCGGCGCTTCATAGCCTGGAATCAAGCGTTTATACGAGTTTACCCATTGATTGGTGATCGACGTTATCTCTGACGCATGCCTGAACAATCCTGCGATATACCGCATAGCTACATTAGAGAGTTGATATTCCTCTTCCTCGTCAGGGTCAAAGAATGCATTTCTGTTCCCTCTGAATAACGATTGATGCACGTGCATTCCGGAGCCATTCACACCGATGATCGGCTTTGGCATAAACGTGGCATAACAGCCGTGTTGCTGTGCTATCTCCTTTACCAAAATTCGATAGGTCATCATCTGATCCGCCATCGTCAGCGCATCGGCATATCTGAGGTCTATCTCGTGCTGCGATGGAGCTACTTCGTGGTGGCTCGCTTCCACGTCTATGCCCATTGCCTCGAGTGTCATTACCGTATGCCGTCGTATGTCGCTTCCCGCATCCAGCGTCGTTAAGTCGAAGTATCCTCCTTTATCCAGCACTTCCAGTGTCTTATCGTCCTTCAAGTAGAAATATTCCAGTTCAGGACCGATATAGAAGATGTAATTGTATTCTTTCTGCAACTTCTCCAGGTTCCTCTTCAATATATATCGCGGGTCGCCTTCGTAGGGACTTCCATCTGGCTGTAAAATGTCACAGAACATCCTTGCAACTGCCTCATCCCTCGTCTTCCACGGAATAATCTGAAACGTAGCAGGGTCAGGTTTTGCAAGCATATCGCTCTCGTCAATCCGTGCGAAACCTTTTATCGAAGAGCCGTCGAACCCCATTCCCTCGTCAAAAGCCGTGTCTAATTCGCTGATTGGGATTGTAACACTCTTTAACTGTCCCAGGATGTCTGTGAACCAGAGTCCAATGAAATTCACATTATGATCTTCTACCGCTTCAAATACTTCTGCTTTTGTCATTCTATTTCTATTGATCGTTACTATTTTCTTTTTTCCCATCTTTTAACACGTCACGCCCTATAGCTAATTAAATAATACGGGCTATCTTATAAAATAGTTTGTGGAATGGCAGAAAAAATAAACCTTGGAGACATCGTCCACTTCTCCACCATAGACTGGCATGGCAAAGCAGCAATGGTTATATTTCTTAGATGCTGCCCGCTACGATGTATCTATTGCCATAATTATAAGCTATTAGAAGCAGAACCCTCTAACTATGTTGAGATAGAAGAGATAGAATCAGAGATAGCAAAAAATGAGAAGTTCATTGATGCTGTTGTTCTCTCAGGTGGTGAACCCTTTATGCAGCCGCACGCGATAGAAGCGATTGCGAGCGTTGCAAAAAAGTACTCTTTAGCCTTTGCCGTGCAGACAAATGGGTTTTATCCTGCCGTAGTCAAATCTATATTAAAGCAGTCGATAATTGATAAGGTCTTCCTTGACATTAAGGCGCCGCTATCAGATGAAACGCTGTACGAGAAGGTAACAAGAGTCTCCGGTGTGGCAGACAGAGTAAAAAATACGCTTATGGTCTGTATTCATGCTAAGATAGACCTTGAACTGATAACGACAGTATTCAAAAGCATTACTGGCACGGATGAGGTGAATCAGATAGCAAAAGAAATAGAAGCGGCGGGTGCCGCATACTGCCCGTATATTATACCATATATTATACAACAGGGAAGAACTGAGCACGTTGTTCCAGATTCAGATCTGAGAGTAGCAGTAAAGGAGGATGATGTCTTTAGCCGGACTGAGCTGAAAGAACTCGCAGCTCGCGCGTATCATACCGCGAATCTAAAAGAAGTCAGAATAAGAACCAGGGAAGGTGGTGAGGAAGTAGTTTATAAGAGGAATTTATTTGTATAAAGGAGATAAAATTGTAGGTTAACAAGACTATGGTAAAATTAGGATGCGTTTACTGGAAAGATGAAATCGGCGGAGAAATAGAAAAACAGGTAATAGAAGCACATTCCTACGGCTACACCATCGGTCGGCACGGAGAATGGGAGATGGTCATCGCGGCGGAGGATAAAGAAGTAAAGAAAAACGAGTTCGTGGAGATAAAGATGAAGAAGATAGAGCTGCCACCGAAGGCGATAGTCTTGCCTTGCTTTATATCCCGGCACGCGCTTGGTGTGGTCTCTTCGCTCACAACAGTTGGGACTCCAAAGACTGTTGAGGAAAGAAGATGTTTAGATATAGCTATCTTTCACCCGCTATACGATGGTACGGTGTGTAACGGAGAATATCTTGCTACTGTGAACATATTTTATGCTGCGATCGAGCGTAGACTTGCGAGAGGAGCCGCAGAGAAGTGGTTGAAAGAGAGGTACAGGTATTAGCATTTGTCGGCGCGCCCGCGGCAGGTAAGACAGTCGCGGCTGCAATCGCAAAGGATATGGACATTCCAGTCATTACGATGGGAGACGTGGTAAGAGGAGAGCTAAGAACGCGAGGTCTTCTGTTAAGCAACGGAAATGCAGGCAGAGTTGCAGATGAACTGCGGAAGAATGAAGGGATGGCGGCAATTGCGAGACGGTGTATCCCAGTTATAAAGGATATGAAAGCTATTTTTAAAAAGTTTATCGTGATCGACGGAATAAGAAGTATGGACGAAGTAGATGCGTTTAAGAATGAATTTGGCACCGATTTCTGTCTCGTCAGAATTGATGCCCCCATTGCCCTTAGATATGAACGGATAAAAATCCGTGGTAGGGGCGATGACCTGTTACATCTCGATGATTTAAAACGGCGCGAGGAACGTGAGAAGCGGTGGGGTATGGAAGAAGCAATGCAGAAAGCAGATAAAGTTATAAAGAATGAAGGTTCTATTGATGATTTTAAAGAAGAGATAAAGGGGCTTTTCGATTGTATCTAACTTCTACTTATTTAGAAAAATAAAAAAAGGAACCAAATTACCGGTATAAAGCAAAGCTGGGTAGAGTAGTGGATGGCGATACGATGGACGTGGTCATAGACCTCGGATTTTACGTGACGATGCGAGAACGAGTGCGTTTAAAAGGAATAAACACACCAGAAATATACAAAGTACCTAAGAACAGTGAAGAATATAAAAAGGGAATGGACGCGAAAGAATACGTTGAACGGAGATTGAACGAGAATGGAAACGAGCTGGTAATTGAAACGGAAAAGCGCGGAAAATGGAGAAGATGGCTTGCAAAAGTGTATCTGAAAGACTCGACGGAGTCGTTGAATGAAGAATTGGTCGAGAAGGGTCTGGTAGAAACTGTGCGATGAAAAAATAACGTTTCTGCTCGCAGTCCTCTTAACCCTCTTATATTTTCATACTTTTGCGTGGCTAATTACTGCTTGGCTTACTAACCCATATTACTCTCACGGCGTCTTGATCCCGGTTATCTCCGGCGTTATCGCGTGGATGACTATCCGTAAACGTAAGGAGGAGAGCGAGTCCGAACTCGAGCCTTTTAAACCAGGAATAAGCAAGGAATAAGCATCTTCGCTCTCGGTCTCACCCTTCACGTCATCGGATTTCTCACTGTCTTCCCGTTCTTATCCGCAATCTCTTTCTTATTCACTGTGAGCGGGTTAATCCTTTATTTCTATGGAAAAACCACGATGCATTCTTTTCTATTCCCTGTATCCTTCCTCATCTTCGCTATCCCATTACCATTATTATTGTTGGGAAAAGTCGCACACGTTCTACAGGCCATCGCAGCCCGCTGCTCTGCTACAATTATCGAACTACTTGGAATTCCTGTTACGAGGGTAGGAGCAGCGATACACCTGGAAGACGCTATTTTCATCGTCGCTTTACCTTGCAGTGGCATGCATTCGCTAATCTCGTTATTGGCGCTGGCAAGTATTTTTATCTATATTTTACGATGTCCGTGGTATAAAAAGGCGGTGCTTCTCTCCGCAGCTATACCAATTGCAATTTCCGCTAACGTCCTCAGAGTTACATTGCTACTACTGATTGCAGACGCTTACGGCGCAGATACGGCGATGGAGTTCTTCCATACTCTCTTCAGCCCGCTGCTCTTCATAACCGCATTTTTATTTTTGATACTCGTCAGTATAGTTATTGGATGTACGGTTACAGCAGGAGGAGGTGGACCTTCTCATGGTGACTGGTGATTGGTGACTGGTGATTAGCCGTGAACCCCGAACCCCGAACCTCGAACCCCGAACCCTGTTACACTACACCCGGGAACGCCGGTACAAAATCAAGCTTTTTTGCATCTTCAATATCGTATCTGTAAATGTGTAACGAATCACTGTAATCAATTATTCTTACTATCTGGCAGTTATTCGGCTTTATTACTTCACGATTAAGCATCTCAATTATGCAGACGATATTTGATTGCCACGCAGTAAATAAGTCTCGTGACCGCCATGTAAGATGTACATCTACGCTCTTCTCAGGTACATAACGAATCTGTATCCGCTGTAAGCATGGAGGTGAACTTTGTTTTATATCGGAAGGAACATACCACGTAATTGCCTGTGTTCTATTTGAGGTTATATTCTGGTTAATCTGGTCTGCTAAAGCAGTTTTTAAGGATATTATCTGATCAAAGCTGCTACTGCTATTGCTATTGCTATTGCTATTGCTATTGCTATTGCCATGGTTACTGCGAAAACGCGATCTCGATGTAGCCTCGTAATATGCCAGACGTTCAAAATAGAGATAACTGAACCGCTCATTTACGGGCTTCGATCTATACTCTTCTAAGAACTCTCGCGTGAATTCATTGCAATATTCCTCTATTCGCCTGAACCGATACTGAGGGTGTAACTCTCGTGCTTCTATCTGTTTTATTGCATTACCTGTCATACTGATCAGCACGCACGACTCTCTTACCGCTTTTCGCTCATCGCCACCGCCTATAACTAAATCGGTCCCCCTGAGTACCGCACGGATTGCTTTAACCCATGCATTATGAAAGTTCTGTTCTTCTATCAGGTTTGCAGAGAGTTTCATGCGACTTTTACTTTTACATTCCTCCTATTACTATTTACTATTTAAGCAATTACGATATCGACTATCTCCTGTCTCTCCACGTCCACCAGCCCTTTAGCAGTTATCTTCAGCTTCGGTATCACGGGCAATGCGAGAAACGAGATAGTGATAAAAGGCGAGTCGAGTTTACAGCCCAGTTCTGCGATATTCTCTTCCAGTTCGATCTGTTTCTTCGCTACATAATCCAGCCCCTTATCACTCATTAATCCAGCAATAGGCAATGCCAGCTCGTTCATCACTTCTTTTCCACTGCAGAGTACTATCCCCCCGCCTATCTCTTTTAACCGGTTGCATGCGAGAGCCATCACTTCTTCGTCTGTCCCGATAACAATGATATTATGCGAATCGTGAGCGATAGAGGAAGCGACCGCGCCAGTCTTCAAGCCGAGACCTTTTACAAAGCCCAAACCGATCTCGCCTGAGTAATGATGCCGTTCGATTACGGCGATCTTCAGTATATCACGGTCACGGACTGTTTCTACACAGCTTATCTGCTCTATGAGCTCGTCAGTCACAAGTTCGCCTTCTATCAACCCAATTACCCGTATTCTTACTTCCCGTTCACTCGTTTCTTTCCGTTCCTGCTCTAACTCAAGCGGTATCGCAAAATCCTCTGCTCTTATCTGCTTTACCCGCATACTTTTAGCGTATTGTGGATATTTGTACCTGTATGCATATTCCGTACGATCTACCCAACCATCTCTTCCATCTACTATCACGGTATCAACGTCGAATTTCTCCAGGTTGTTTAATAGCACTATATCAGCAGATTTACCGGGCGAGATGCTGCCAATAAAATCATCGAGCTTGAACCATTGTGCGGTATTTATTGTGCACATCTGCACTGCTCTTACAGGGTCTACTCCCTCCGCAATTGCTCGCCTCAGAACATAGTCTAAATAACCAAGTTCTTTCAAATCGCGCGGCGTTCGGTCCCCGTCTGTAACGAGCATGCAATTCCTTGTATCTGTATCTACTGATCTCAACAAAGGGGCGATTGCGCTCAGATTCTTTGCCGCTGAACCCTCTCTTACCATCACTCGCATACCCAACCTGAGCTTTTCTAACGCTTCCCCATACGAGACACTCTCATGGTCTGAGCCGGCACCGCTTAAAACGTAAGCGTTGAGCTCTTTCCCGCGAAGTAACGGAGCATGGCCATCTATGGTAGATTTAAACGCTTTCGCAACTTCTATCTTCCGCCATACCTCATCCTCTTTTGCTATAACACCGCTGAAATTCATCATCTCTGCCATGCCTATGACTCCTTCCAACCGCAGTAATTCCTCAAATTCTTCATGCCCTATCTGCGCACCTGAAGTCTCAAGTCCATGTGCAGGATCGGTAGAAGGTACGGACGAAGGAGCCATGCAAAACAACTTTAAAGGTGTTCTTCTTGTCTCTGTTAAAAACGCTTTTATCCCTTCAATACCTAAGACGTTGGCTATCTCGTGTGGATCTGCCACTACTGCAGTCGTTCCACGAGGCATTATAGCCTTCGCAAACTCACTCACCGAGAGCATGCTCATCTCTATATGCGTATGCCCATCTATCAATCCAGGAACCGCATATTTACCTTTCGCATCTATCTCCTTTCTTCCTTCATACCTGTACCGGTACCGGTCCCAACCTCCGGATCCAAGACCAACAATCAGACCACGAGCTATCGCAATATCTGTCTCATACATCTCGCCAGTGCAGACATTCACGAGGTTTACGTTCTTCAATACTAAATCTGCCCTTTCCTTACCTAAGGCAGTATCAATCGATTCTTTTGCCATCATCCGTGCATAGAGAACAGAGTAAACAAATACTCCTAAATTCCTATTCCTAATTCTGCAAGCACAAACAGGTCGATTTCATCTGATAAACCAGCAAACCGATTCTTAAATTCGCGCATCTTCTCCCTCTTTTCTTCCTCTATCCCTGCTCTGTCAAGTTTATCTTCAAGATCGACCTCTTTATGAAAGATGCCATCAATCAACGCGAAAATACTTGGTCGTCTGAGTTTAAACGCGTTTAAATCATCCGTAATATCCTTGCCTTTCTTATAATTATCCAGAATTTCATCACATTCCTTGAAAATCGTTGCGCTTTCCTTATAAAAACTGTTCACCGTCTTCAAAAAGATTTCTGACACCTTTTTCTCTTTCTTTTCTTCTCTCATAGGCATAGGATATCCTGATTTGATTATTTGATTTATATATTCTCAAAATATATTGAGAATTAAAGAGTTATGAATAAAAGAAGTCTGCTATATTTCACACTATCAGAGATCGAGCCTCGGGTCTGGTTCATGCTCACAGGCTGTAATTTCCGTTGTAGAGGCTGTTTCCGACCTGCACGAGATGGTGGAGGGACACTGCTTGATGCAGATGAGACTCTTGAGCGAATGGAGCAAGCATGCCAGAATTACTATGGAAAGGTGCCTGCGGAGGCGATGATTACCGGCGGTGAGCCGGCACTCGATAAAGTCTATCTATTGAGTCTGGTCGAAGGCTTAAAAGCAAGGGGATTTGAAAAGATTGTCTTGATGACCAACGGCTACGCGCTCGGGATAGATGAAGATTACGTTGCTGAACTGGAAGCAGCAGGCTTGACCGAGGCGCATGTAGATGTGAAGGCGTATTCCGAAGATATTCACGGCAGGTACACGGGTAAATCGAATAAACCGGTCTTGCGTGCTATCGAGAGGTTGAACGCTTCCGGGATAGAACTGCTTATTCAAACGATCTACATGCCAGGGATTGTTGACGATGCGGAGATAGAGCAGATCGCAAAGTTCCTTGCGTCCATAAACAAGAATATAAGATACCGCATAAATCCTTTCGCACCTATCTTCGCTTATGAAAAGGTAACGAGGCGCCCAACGCTTGAAGAAATTGAAGAAGCTTACAAGATCGCTTCGAAGTATCTTCCAAATACGATCATCAGTCGTAGTTGTTACCGCGAATATCCGACTCCACCACCACAAAAGACGTGGATAACTGTCTATCCTGACCTCACAGCTAAGCGTAGAGACATGAAAGATCAAGCAGAGGACCGCTTATCATGGCTCAGCAGCAGTGGTGTTAGATCACGCGAGAACGTTATGGATGATTGGCAGAAAGAAGAATGGGACTTCACACTGCGGCATGACCTGGTTGGTATATCAGAATCGTCTTCACCTTTGCCTGTGCCTTTGCCTTCACAAGTGAAGAACTCC
>JACGMN010000049.1 GCA_014061035.1 Candidatus Methanophagales archaeon
GACTTTGAGGCAGATTCCATTGTGGTTATCTGTACTCCGAAGAAAGGAATGATACTGACACAGGCGACATTATATAAAGAAGGCGGGGTATTCCAGACGAAATTCTCGGGATTCCAATCAGTATGTGTAGATGCGGTTGCCGCGGTAAAAGTCAATGGTATTGCAAAGGCTACGCTCGGTTGTTATGGTTCAAGAGAGTATGCAAAGATAAACGACTATGAGATGATCTTTGCTTTCCCATCGAAGGACTTAGCGAATATAAATGCAGCATTAGAACGCAGCAAAGAAGTATGGGGATGATGGGTGAGAGAGTGAGTAGAGTATTCTATCCTTTATATGCAATAAAATAGGTAGTAGGAGTGATAAATAGTAATGGCACGATTTCCAGAAGCCGAGGCACGGCTCTTTCGTGTGAGGATATGTATGGATTGCAATGCACGAAACGCGATGCGAGCCGCGAGATGCCGGAAATGTAACTCGAATAACTTACGGTTGAAATCCAAGCATAGAGGTAAGTAGGCAGTAATTAGCCGATCCCGATCCAGACCCCGAAGAACAAAAAGAAAAAGAAGCAGATGAAGATATTTATCAGCGGGACAGTTCAGGGTCTTGGCGTCCGTCCAACCGTGTATAGGATAGCAAAATCGCTGGGTTTGAAGGGCTACGTGCTCAATAAAGGCTCAAACGTGGAGATTTGTATTGAAGGCGAAGATGGAAAAGACGAATTCCTGGATTGTTTACTGAAGAAGCTGCCTTCGCTTGCCGTGATTGATAAAATAGAGGTAAAAGACGAGTCGGTCGTTGGATATAGTGATTTCAAGATATTAAAGAGCTCGGAGGGCGAAAAAACATCTCTTACTCCGGTAGATACAGCGATATGTGAAGATTGCGTATGCGAATTATTCGAGAGAGATAATCGCAGGTATCTCTACCCGTTCATTAATTGCACTTCTTGCGGTGCCCGGTTCTCAGTAATTGAGAATTCGCCTTACGACCGTGTTAATACCTCGATGCGCGAATTTAAGTTATGCGAAGCATGCCTCGCGGAATACATGGATCCGCTGGAGAGGCGATTTCATGCGCAGACGACTTCCTGTCCGCGATGCGGTCCGAGGTACATGCTTTATGATAGGACGAAGGCGGTGATAGACGCGATAAATCCGATAAAGACCTTTGCAGAGTTAGTTGACGGAGGAGCGATAGGAATAGCGAAGGGGCTGGGAGGCATGCACCTTATATGCAGCTTTGAGAGTGCGAAGAGGCTGAGGGAGCTCTATAGGAGACCAGCAAAACCGTTTGCCGCTATGTTCAGGACTTTGGATACAGTAAAGAAATATCTGAAGTTAGATGAAGATGAAGAAAGATTGCTGGTATCTCCACGCCGGCCAATTGTGTTATTAGATAAAATATTAAGATCAACGTCAAGATTTCCATCTGATAAATTATCAGATATTTCACCGGGGTTGGGGACAGTTGGCGTCTTTCTGCCATATTCTGGTCTCCATTACGTTCTCTTCCATCATCTCCACTCAGATGCGATTATAATGACGTCTGCAAATATACCGGGAGAGCCAATGACGATCATAAACGAAGAAGCATTCAAATTAAATGCCGATTATTTCCTATTACATGATTGCAGAATAGTGAACCGGCTGGACGATTCGGTCATCAAGCGCTATCGCTATCGCGACGGCTATGACGGGCGGAATTTTTTCTTGCGGCGATCAAGAGGTTTTATCCCGGTCGCTATGAAAGTTCCGTATAACGAGAGAATTTTGTCTCTCGGCGCGATGGAGAATGTCACGACGAGTATCTCTAAGGATGGCAACATTTATACGAGCCAATATATCGGTAACACTGCCTATTATCAGACTGTAGATTTTTTAGCGGCCGGTACGGAACAGATGCTGAAGCTTTTAGGGCTGCGAACCGCTGAGATCGATTCGATCGGTCTTGACCTGCATCCGCGCTATCCGACAAGGAGGTATGGGAAGTTTCTCGCCGAGGAATTTTCAATTGAAACGGTTGAAGTGCAGCATCACTGGGCTCATGCAGCTTCATTGATGCTCGATTGTGGTGTGGATGAAGTAATTGCATTGACTCTGGATGGAACAGGATACGGATCAGATAAGAAAGCATGGGGTGGAGAGATACTCTGCTCTCGTTACGACTCCTTTGAGCGTCTCGGCTCCTTAGAAGAGATACCGCTAATCGGTGGAGAAATGGCAGTAAAAGAGATTAAAAGGTTACTGTTCGCTATCTTTTCGCTATTAGGCAGAGATACGGACGCAGCAGAGTTATTTGATGAGAAGAAAGCGAATGTAATGGAAAAGCTTCTGCCGAGAGCAGTAGGAACAAGTAGCTTTGGACGGGTATTAGATGCATTATCCTGCTACCTCGGTATCTCTCAAGAGATGACTTACGATGGAGAACCTGCAATGAAGCTCGAGAGATATCTGGCAGAAGGAACGCGAGCGTACGAATTCAATACAGATGTTAAATGTACAAGCACAAGCACAAGCACAAGCACAAACACAAGCACAAGTACCGGCATTGAGACCGGGACCGACCGCAATATCGTTCTGACACTACCGCTCTTTGACCAACTGGCAGAGTATATGAGCAGAGATAGGGATCGGAAGATGGATAGTGTGAGTACGGAGAGACATAAAGCAGATCTCGCATATTCCTTCGTCTATTCTTTAATCGATGAACTGGTGGAAATCGCAGCGAATGCGTGCAGTCGCTCCGGTATTCCGTATATCGGGATAACTGGCGGTGTCTCGTATAATGTGCCGATTGTCAGGATGACTGAAGAGCTGGTAAGAGCGAGAGGGCTGGAGTTTTTAACCCATAATAATGTGCCGAATGGTGATGCCGGAATTTCTGTAGGGCAAAATGCTATTGTAGGATACTTAAGAAATAGGAATAGATGATTGTTGAAGATAAGATAAGATAAGATAAAATGTGTTTAGCAATACCTGCGAAGGTAGTAGAGATTACCAGTGACGGGGATGAAGGTGGAAGTGGGATAGGGATAGAGATAGGAAGGAAGGCAAAGGTGGATTTCGGCGGGCTCACTCGTGAGATCGACATCTCGCTGGTAGATGCAAAAATAGGCGACTACGTCATTGTTCACGCGGGTTTTGCAATAGGGGTACTTGATGAGCAGGAGGCGCAGGAAACACTCAAATTGTGGACAGAGCTACTTAAGAGTATTCCTGATCCTGAAACTGTTTAAGAGCATGAAAAGCCGTTATCCCGTCTGACGTGTTCTTCAGCACCCTATATGCCAGTTTCTGGCTGTGAAACGGACCTAATCCGCAGTCGGGACCTACATATTTTATCCTGTCACCGAAGGATGCATAAGCTTTCTCCAGCCGCTTCGTCACTTTTTCCGGACTGTTATATTCTGTAATTACCGCATTCAGAACCGCTTCATCCTTGAACGCGTTTGTATGATGCTCTTCGTCGTATTCGGCAGCCATCATCAAGATATCAGTTCGTGCAATACCAACACGTAGGAATTTATCATAGCTGTCAAGTTCTCTTTTATCTATCAACGTTAAGAGTGACGGATCAGCCGCTGATTCCATCCCTAATACCTTTATCTGCTCTACCTGAAAGACGGTCTCGTAAAAGATGGGCGAATGCAGGTGTATCTGCGTGTCAACGCCCGCGTGGAATGCATAGTCGGATGCGATTTCAAGTGCCGCGATTATACCCTCCTCCTCAATGCGCGGGTCTAATCCCATGCTTGGCTCGTCGAGTGCTACGCATACAATCGTGAAATTCTTCGTCTTTTCTATTGCATGCTTGATATACCGTCCTATCGAATTTGCGATATTTAATAGCATATCGGTATAGACGGGCGGTGGAAATAGCTTATAATATAGCTCTATTGGACCTGTAACGCATATACGAAGCTTCAATTTTTTACCGTCTTTCTTCTCTTTATATTCCGCACCCAATTCCTCCAACGCATCCAGTTCGAGTATCACCGCCTCCTCTTCTTTTATAAGCAGTGGCTCTTCTGTTCTTTCCCCGTCCATGATAGGCTCGCTAAACTGCGTGATCATATCCTGAAATTGCGGATAAGTCGGCACTTCAACACCAGCACTGATTTTCTGCCGCAGTACGTCCTGTAATAGCTTGTAAAGCTTAAACTTAGTTCTATCTTGCGACTGTGATTGTGATTGTAATTGTGATTGTGATTGTGATTGTGATTGTGATTTAATCTTCGCGAAAGCGTCCCTTATCCATGCTTTATCTATTCCTTCCGGTGCTGGGTAACTTCCGATGTCGTCGTATAGAAATCTCGGTCTGGTCATGGTTCCATTTACCATTTATCGTTCTGAAGTTCTGAATCTATACTTTAAAAATACTTTAAAATTTTTGTATCCTGCACTATCAGTCAGGCGTTCCGGAGATACAGTGTGAGAAAGTGTGAGAACCGAAAGTGTTAAATATACCTAAAATGCAAATAAGAAGTAGGAGGTATATCTTAAAAACGTGCGTACGCAAAATTGGGTAGATGAACGAGAAAAAGTCTTATTTTGATATCTATGAACTCGGAACAATAGCCTTGTTTGCTTTCGCCAGCGCTGCGCTAAATACATATCTTCCAATAAGAGCGTTGACAGAATATCTCGGCATACCAGGACCTGCAGCTGGAATGGCAATATTAGGCGGTTTTATCTTTGTATTTTATTTCTGGGTCTGTAGGCTCGTTAATAGTACATTTAATTACAAAAGGAAAATTCTCAAGCTACTAAGCTTGTTGTAACACTAAAAGTATTTAAGTAGCAAAAAACAATCTGGATTGTGTGGTAGATATTAAACCCGTTAGGAGGTGAAATAAAAAAATTAAGAAGATGAAAAGAAGACTGACTTCAGTGATCCTAACAATATTCTTGTGCAGTCTCCTCGCTGTAACTTCTTCGGGACTTGAATATAATATCGTCAGTGATTATCCGGAGTTAAAACCGTTAGTTGAGCTTGTCGGTGAGGAGGATCTTTCGGTGATGCACCTATTAGGATTTAGGGTAGCAGATGAAGCAATGAGACTTTTGCCATTCAGCAGAGGGAGTGCAGCGGTCCTGACAATCACAAACGCCGGTTATCCTGTAATTGAGACAGATACCGCTGGCTGGCCCGAGACGTATTTCACGACCGAGGGCGCTATAGATGGTATCTTAGTAACCACTGGACACACTCCTGGACAGGGAAATCTCCTCATACCGCAGAGCTGCATCTATACCCCCCTATGGTTTGCTTTCTTTGATAAGAACACAGGAGAGTGTGTATATATATTTAGAGGTCAACCAGGATGTTCTCAGGACCTACCTGGATAGAGAGGCTGCCGGCAATGTGGATGTGGATTTCAAAGCATTTCTGAACATTCCCGCAGATGTGTTATTCTATAGGATTTCGAGGGTGAATATTAAGCCCACCGCTCTTATCGAGGCGGCAAATGCTGAGGCATGGGATCATAACTTCGCCGATAAGGTCTTTGGTGGCAATGAGTTCAGGATCCTCACTATAAGTGCTGTGTGGAGTAAAGGGATGAGTAACGTATTCGCTAACGCAGTTGAGCTCCATAATCACATTTGCCCTGGCCTGACCAGCGGTTATTTCATAGCCCGGTACCTCGATGAGAATTTTCCCCTGGGTGAGGACGAATCCTATATCGTCTGGGCGGTTCCACCGTGATGCAAAGACGACGCCTTTAAGACAATCTTTGATGCTACCGTGGGTAAGAGACGTATGGCAGTCATGTATATCCCAAAGGATATGCGGGACAGGCTTGAGCCAGAGTATAAAAACATAGCTGGCGTATATGTAAAGTTCAATAAGACAACAGGCGAGGCACAAGCTATAGTCCTGGGTTGGGACTGGGAGAAGGTCTGTGCTGACGTTGGAATAAGCAGGGCGGACTTCAAGGATCGCGCCACTTACAGATGGTGGTGGGCAAGGCTCAGGTCCAGTGTATTGCTTATGGACCGGCAACCTGAGGATTATGTCTCTACCCTGAAGGTGGTCGAGATGGGGAATCAGAGCTCGGTTAAAGCGATGAATACCAGGTGGATGGCAGTAGGCGCAAATCCTTTAGTTGAGCTTGGTCTTATGCCAGAGCTTGAAACTACGCAGGCACCAGCATTACCAGCAGAAACACCGACACCACCCGAACCAACACTGCCAGAAGAAAGACCGGCGCCGACAATCCCGGGACTTCCAGGACTTGCTCTCGTAGCCGCCATAGCCATAGCAGGTGCGATTGTCTATACAGCGAGAAGAAGAAAGAGATAAGATAAGATAAGATGAGATGAGATGAGATGAGATGAGATGATCTGCTACGAATGTCAAAAATCGGGGGCAGAGGTAAAGAGCAGGCGCAACTTTGCCTTTCGCTTCCTTCCTTTTTTTCGTCATTCTCTCTCGATTCTGGATGAAAATATACAAATCCTTGTGCTTCATCAGTAATTACAATATTACAATAATACCATCTCGCCTGGTATATCCTTCTTGGCGATCTACTTCCTGATTGAATTTTTGTATGGTAGTAAAGACATAAGTTTTGTGATGGGTCATCAATTCCGCCAGATGCTTACCGCTGGCCGGCCGACAGGGATTTTTGTCATTATCAACCACGCCACACCCGGCAAAAGTCTTGTATATTTGCGTATCCAGGTCATTCTTAGCAATGCTTACATCGGTTTTTCTAATGGCTCCCTTAGGTGAGGTTCTCCAATGCGTAAGCTCCATATTTGGTCTCCCGCTGCCAACAACACTGTGGTGAATAATTTCTGCCGCGGTTTGGCCGGTTATCGCCCAATGAAGCTTGTTTTGAACAGTAGCAAAAAATTGCCTAGTAATTTCTTCATTCGGATCATAATCAGCGCTGCACTGCGCGTAAATATCGGTGATTTTCTGGTAGAATCTGCGCTCGCTACTGCGAATATCACGGATTCGCGCCAGT
>JACGMN010000054.1 GCA_014061035.1 Candidatus Methanophagales archaeon
TTCTGTTTTGACTATATGATATGGCTGAGTGAATGCCATTGTAACCCCCGCTCCTGAAGGCGGACTGGTCTCTTTTATATAAACAACAATTTTCTGCTCGTTTTCAACAATTTTTGTTATCTCTATACTGTACCCGCCTGTGCGGTGACTCCCTTTATACACGGCAATAATAGTATTCTCTGAAAAATTCACGGCCGGCACTTCAGGTAATGGTACATGCCTTGACATTGTTTTGTTCCATAGTTCTCCCCATTCATTCTGCGAATTTATCACATAATTTTTTCGTTCATCATGCCCACTGTAGTACCCCTTAGAAACAGTCTCAAAACTTATTTGTTTCCTTTCTTGCTCTTCTTGTGGTTGCATCTGAATACAGCCACTGATCAAAATTATCAATATTATCACTACAGCAATAAACCCGGAAGTCAAAAGATATTTTTGTATCATCTTCTTGTTTATAGTTCTTCGTATTTATAGTATTTCGAGCTTCTTCTCAAACTTCGTCAAATTCTCACATCCGTTCTTCCGCACGAGTACCATATCCTCCAACCTGACACCGCCAACTTCAGGATAATACAGCCCCGGCTCTATTGTAATCACATTCCCTGCCCGCAGCACAGACTTATTCTCATTCCCCTTCTCATTGCTGTTATCTCCGTCCCCGACCTTTGGGTTCTCATGCACATCAAGTCCTACTCCATGGCCCGTAGAATGAATGAATCCTTTTTTGCCGCCTTTTCTCAGCGTCTCATAACCTCTTTCCTCGAATATATCGCAGACACAATTATGCACCTCTTTGCATGGCACACCGTCTGTTACAACCCTTAAGGCAGAGTTTTGAGCATCCAGAACCGCTTCGTACATCTCTTTTATCTCTTTTTCCGGTGTACCTTTAACGACTGTTCTTGTCATATCTGCAAAATATCGTTCTTTTTTCAAACGCGGAAAAATATCTATTATGATCGGTTCACCGGCGAATAGCGGTGTACTACCCGAGAAATGAGGGTCGGCAGCGCTTTTCCCGCATGCTACTAACGGCGCTCCACCATCACAGTTGCATCCTGAATCAATCAATGCGTGCTCTATGTATCTCTTCAAATCTTCAGTCGTTAAAATCCTGCCATTTCTCGCTAAAACGTTCCTATCCGCCTTCACCTCTACTTCAGATTGTTTTATAACTGTTAGAGCGAGTGCCATTGCATTCTCGCATGCTCGTTGTGCCTTTTTCATATACTCTATCTCCTGTTCGTCCTTCATCTCCCGCTCTTTTGTCAATCTCATTTCCTTCATAGGGACTACTTCTATGCCGCTCTGCCTCAGCCTCTCTGCGGTATATAAATGGAAGTATCGCGGCACTTCAATATTCTCTATCTCTTCTTCTAATAGGACTTTCAAGAGAAGCTCTTCAAATTTAATGTTTTTACCATAATCAAGTGCAGATCGAATCTCTTCTACACTCGCTTCTCTTTTCGCTCTCTCATAATCCATCTGCGAGACGATAATAATACCTTTTTCACATCCACAAAATCCTTTCCCGGGCAAACGGAGATAAATAAAAGGGTCTGAGGATAAAAATTTTGTTGCGTAATACATGTCTGCGTTATGCATGCTCTCGCTAAGTATTAAAAGAGGTTCCGCCATCTTATTTCATCTTATTTCTATTCCCAATCTCTCAATAAAATCCTTTGATGTAATGTATTTAATGTATTTGCCAATTCATTCATTTCATATCTCCTGTAACATATTGACTTCGATTATATATACCTTAACTTTAAGGCACTTGGATTGTGTATGAAGTGAGAAAAAGCTCGGAAGAAATCTTGATGAGGTACTAAGGGCTCTAAAAGCACTACAGACATCTGATGCAAACTGCGTTGCAATGCCTGAGAACTGACCAAATAATGAGATGCTGGGGGACAGAATCATCATTCCGCCTGCAAAGGATGAAGAGACTGCCAGCAAGAGAAAGGACGAATACGAATGCTATGACTGGTGGTTCTGCCTCAAGGAGTTGTAACGACAAACGCCGAAATCTTTGAAAACGCACGCGAAGATCCAAGAACAAAACCGAAAAGTATATATATACCCTACAATTTAGAATAAACTGGGTGAACGCATGATGACCATAGAAGCTATAAATATCGTATTGCTGATACTGATGTTCGCGTTTATGCTGGCGGCAATAGTATTAAAAGATGTCTTGAAGGCGGTACTCTCCCTTGCGGCTGGGAGTGCCGTGCTTTCTATTATATTTTATCTTCTTGCTGCACCGTACGCCGCGGTTTTTGCAATAAGCGTTACCGCTGGACTAATAACTGTCTTGTTTGTACTTGTCATCAGCTTGACGAGATACGGAAGTAACGGAGAAGAGAATATAATGAGTAGGGGGGCGACAAAGAAGGATGAGTAGTAAAACGAGTAGTAAAACATTAATAAGTATAATCACTTCATTTGTTTTGTTTTTGATATTTGCCGGTCTTGGATTTTTGCTGATACAAATCCCTATCGTTCCGGTAGTTCCGGAATTAGCATTCAGAGAATTATTATGGCACGTCAGAATTTTGGACGTGTTTGTTATTGCTATTCTAATATTCATTGGTGTGCTTAGCGCTATTGCGATACCAATGGAAACGCAGATAGAAGGAGAATTAGGAGAGAAAGAGATGGAGGGTGGAAATGGTAGTTGAAACTGCTTCGTATATGATAAACGTGTTTGCCGCGATACTACTTTTCTTCCTTGGTATTGCCTGTATACTTACGCAAAGGAATATGATAAAAGCGATTATAGGCTTAGAAATAATGTCAAAAGGTGTCTTACTCAGTTTTATTGCCACAGGCATTGGACTGGCTGAGGCTCTGGTGGTTATTCTTATTCTTATAGATGCGGTTCTGGTAGCAGTAGCGATGTCAATTGTGATAGCGGCATATCGCCATTATGGGTCACTGGATATAGAAAAACTTACGGAGTTGAGGTGGTAGTAAATATGACTGAAAAGATAGAAGCAGGAAAAGAGAACCAGAATCTTGAGACCGACCCAGCGGGCGTGATAGGGATTACACTAGCTTGTATATTATTTGTTGTGGCTTTGGCATCTATCGTCTACGCCGGATTTGCACATAACGTTCCTTTACCAGCCGTGCTGGCAGTCCTTGCAATTACTGTCCCATTCATAGCCATGCTACTCGTTCCTTTAGCCGCGTTAAGCGGGAGTGGAGCAAGGGCGTGGTTTGCAACCATTTTTGGCGGATTTTCAACCGCGGCACTTACTATCTCGCTATTACCTTACGCTTTAGCTGCGAGATATCCCGCGGATGTTCTTTTTGAGCTCGAGTGGATACCTGCGGTAGACGTGAAGTTTGGCTTATTCCTTGATACACTTGGTGTGACAGTAGCGATAATAGGCGGATTAGTGGGTGCGTTAGCGCTCCTATATTCTACGAGGTTTATGGAGCGTGAAGAAGGCCTTACCAGATATTACTGCATAATGTTGCTTTTCATTGGAGGAATGATAGGTTTTGGTCTTTCTGATAACTTAATTGCTTTATATTTCTTCTGGGAAATTCTTGGGCTTTGTTCTTTTGCGTTGATAGGTTTTTGGTTCAAAGATCAGATATCTGCGAAAGCTGGAATGAAAGCATTTGTTGTGACAAGATTTGGAGATATAGGGTTACTTGTTGGATTGTTAGCTTTATTCGTAGGCTACGGTACGCTTAGCATACAGGCAATAACCGCGGCAGTTATGGTCGAAGGGATTATATTAACAGGTATTCTAATGTTAGCTGGTGGTTGTTTCATACTCGCAGCAGCAGGTAAGTCAGCACAAGTACCGCTGCATGTCTGGCTACCAGATGCAATGGAGGGTCCTACTACGGTAAGTGCACTCATACACGCTGCTTGCATGGTAAACGCGGGCATATATCTTATAGCAAGAACAACACCTATTTTTGTTGATGTTCCTCACTGGCAGACTGCGATTCTTATGATCGGTGCGACAACAGCCCTTCTTGCTGCAATCCTCGCGACAGTCGAGGTCGATTTCAAGCGTGTTATTGCTTATTGTACAATTTCACAGTTGGGCTATATGATGGCGGCATTGGGTCTTGTAGGTGGTCTGCTTGCAGGAACTTATCATTTAATGAACCATTCCATGTTTAAGGCGTTGATGTTCCTTTGTGCAGGCTCTGTAATATATGCATTGGGCGGAACTGTGCACAAACATGCTAATATGCATAAGATAAGAGGAATTGCCAGCATCAAACAAATGCCAATAACAAATATAACCTTCCTTATCGGTCTTCTTGCACTGATTGGTCTTCCACCATTTGGTGGTTTCTGGAGCAAAGAGATGATTCTCGCAACTGCTGCTCTGGGGAACGGTAGTAGCATAGAACTGATTGCATTTGGTGTTCTTGCCGGTACCGCCGTGTTAACGGTTGTGTATTCGGCAAGGATGTACTACTATGTCTTCATGGGGGAGCCGGCGGTAAAAGCGAAAGAGTCTCCGGCAGTTATAACTATTCCGCTTATCATTTTAGCTGCCGCAACCACGGTCTCATGGCTCTATATAGACGCGTTTACTAAATCTATGCATGCGCTTTTACCTGAATTCATACCGCACATAAGCATACCGGGTTTAATACATAAAACCTTCATCTATGAGGCGTTTATCAGCCCTATTATTATCGCCACTGTGATATGTCTGCTTTCCGGTTATTTAGTATTTACTATAAGAGAAAGGATTTATGCAATGGTTCCTGCATTGTTAAAGGAGATAATAGCCAGAAAATACGGGTTTGATGATTTATACAAAGGAGTCTTTGTGAAGGCATACTTTTCGTGGTCAGGGAGCTTTAGGAAGCTGCAGACTGGCGATCTTAATTACAACGTGATGGGTGTTGTGCTCGCCTTCGTCATCATCACTATAATGACAGTAGCACTTATAAGGGGGGGGATATGATATAAATGGGATTTGAAGCAATAGCGCCTTTTCTTATCCTATTCATAGGGATATTTGCAGCCTACTTTGCATGTAGGGTAGGAGCGAAGAGAGATAATCCGTATATAGGTGGTTATGTAACTGCTGCTTTCTTTGCAATAACTCTTTATTCGGTCTATTTACTCTGGATACAGAGGGACTTGTTCCCTATTGAATTTGGTTTAATTGAGGGTTTGACGCACTTAAGAGTAGATGCACTCAGTCTGCTTCTTGCTTTCGTTGTGCTTACAATGGGTTTCCTTGTAAGTATATACTCCATAAAATACATGGACAGGGATACAAGGCTGGAAGTATACTACCCGCTCTTGCTTTCTCTCGCGGCTGGATCGATAGGCATAGGTTTTGCTGCTGATATGTTCAGTTTATACGTCTTCTTCGAGTTAATGGCTATCTCCTCGTATGTTTTAGTAGCTTTTAGAGTGAGGCAGCGGGAGACGGTAGAGGCAGGCTTTAAGTATATCATATTAAGCGGTATAGGTTCGTTAATAGCAATATTTGGTATTTCTATCGTCTTTGCACAGACCGGAGGGCAGCTCGACTTTGTTATTGTGCGTGAAGCACTTGCAGGACTGACCGGTGCTTCACTATATGCAGCTTATGTCGCAGTTTTCATGATCATTATTGGTTTCGGTGTGAAAGTATCAATAGTACCGCTGCATACCTGGCTTCCTGACGCTTATCCTGCTGCTCCTGTGGCGATAACCGCAATGCTTGCTATTAAACCCGGGTTAGTAGCGCTTATAAAATGTATATCTGTCTTTCCACCAGAACAAATACCTTACGGGCTCATTCTCGCGATATTCGCTGTTATAACGATGTTTACTGCGAATTTCATGGCGTTGATGCAGAGGAACCTGAAGAGACTTCTTGCTTATTCAAGCATAGCACATGCAGGATATATGCTACTGGGAATAGGTCTTGGTCTTCAATATGGCGTATTAATAGGTCTTACTGGTGGATTGTTCCATATAATGACGCATGCATTCATGAAGGGGCTGGCTTTCCTCTGTGCTGGAGCGATAATTTATACTCTCGCAAAGAAGATAGGTGAGCGGAAATCAGCGGATTTGGATGAGATACGTGGAATAGGACATTATATGCCTATTACATGCCTTTCATTATCAATAACTGGTTTAGCGTTATCAGGCGCTCCTCCTTTGAGTGGTTTCATGAGTGAGTGGTTAATATTTAGAGCAGGTCTGGAAGTAATGCCGGTAATAGGTGCGTGGGGGTTATTCTTCGCGTCCGCCGCAATTTTAAACAGCTTTTTGTCATTAGGTTATTATTTACCACTAATAAGAACTTTGTTCCTTACACCGACAGAGGAAAAGAAATTTGAGGGTATACGGGAAGTCTCCGGTGTAATTTTAATACCCATACTCATAATGGTCGCTATAACTGTATTGTTGGGGATATTCCCACAGATGGGATTGGAGATAGCGCATCCGGCAGCAGAAATGTTGTATGAAATAAGCGGAGGAGGGAGGTAATAAAATAAGATGGTAACAGCAGCAGAAATATTATTATCGCCACCGGTGGCATTTGTGGTATTTTTGATTGTAGGTTATGCCATATTTGCGGTAGGCGGAAGATTGGCACCGAGGGTTGAGCAAGCAAAAGGAACGTTGGCGGCGTATGCATGTGGTGAAGATATACCAGGGACGAAGATTCAACCAACGTATAGATTATATCACGTGGGGATCGCTTTCACAGTGCTTCACGTTGCTGCATTGGTAATAGCGACGATGCCATTAGCATTAGTAGATGAATTACTCGTAGCTGTAGTTGCGGTAGGTCTAATGTTTTTAGGTGTCGCGGTAGCGTCTTTGATTGTCTTACAGAGTGGAGGTATAAGAACGTAAAATGGACTTAGTAAAGTGGGCTCGGATAAAGTCGCCGTGGGTATTACATCTGAATACGGGTGGATGTAATGGGTGTGATATAGAAGTATTAGCGGCATTGATGCCAAGGTCTGACGTGGAACGATTTGGTATTTTGCTACAGGGATCACCAAGACATGCTGATCTAATCGTATGCCAGGGTCCAATTACAAAGCAAATGAGAGATCGGGTAGTAAGAATATATGAACAAGTGCCCGAGCCGAAATTTGTGATGGCGATAGGCTCGTGTGCATGTACAGCGGGAGTCTTCCAGGGTTGTTATAACGTTCTTGGTGGGATAGATAAGGCTATTCCCGTCGATGTTTATGTGCCTGGCTGCCCACCCAACCCAGCAGCGATAGTAGATGGAGTAATGAAACTTCTAACAAAACTAAAGGAGAGTTAATGAGAGAAATGGAAATAGAGACGGAAACTGGCAATCTGGAGAAGGAAGAAAGAATAAAAGCGGAAGTGGTGGGTAAACTGGGCGACAAAGTTGAAAAGGTGGAGATACCAAGAGAGAGAAGAATGTTTATTTACGTTAAGAGAAAGGAGTCTTTTAAAGATGTCGTTAAATTTTTGAAGGATTGGTTAGGGATAATACACGTATCAGCGATTACCGGGTTAGACGTAGGCGATAAGTTTGAAGTTTTGTATCATTTATTCTCGTATGGTAAGGAAAAAGAAGGAGTTGAAGTTACTGTAAAGGTTTCACTGCCAAAAACTGATCCTAAAATCGATTCTATCGTTGATCTCCTGCCGGGCGCGGTTCTTTATGAGAGAGAAAATCATGACATGTTTGGAATTGTTCCTGAAGGGCATCCTGATTTACGGCCTTTACTTTTACCCGATGACTGGGCTGAGACGGGGGGTCATCCATTGAGGAAAGATTGGGTAGAAGAAAAGGAAAAGGAGAAGGAAAAGGAAAAGGAGAAGGAAGGAAGAGGGGAGTGAAGAAAAGACAATGCCGAAAGTTACAATACCTGTAGGACCACAACATCCTGCGTTGAAAGAACCGATAAATTTTATGGTGAGTGTGGATGGTGAGACAATTGTAGATGCAGATATGAATCTTGCATATTCGCATAGAGGAATAGAGAAGTTGGCGGAATCGAAGACTTACCTCCAGAATATATACCTTGTAGAGAGAATCTGTGGAATTTGTTCTCATACACATACAACTTGCTTCGTACAAGGCGTCGAGGAATTGATGGGTATAGAGGTCCCGGAAAGAGGTCTTTACATAAGAACTCTCGTTGCCGAGCTTGAAAGGATTCATAGTCATTTACTCTGGACAGGAGTTGCAGGTCACGAGATAGGATTCGATACGCTCTTCATGTATACGTGGCGAGATAGAGAGCTGGCGCTGGACCTCTTAGAGATGATAACCGGGAATAGAGTTAACTACGGAATAAACACGATAGGTGGTGTGCGAAGGAATATAAAAGCAGGGATGAAGGATCAGATATTGAAACATATAGGCAAATTAGAAGAGAGGGTACAATATTACACTGATATGGCAACAACTGAGAGTACGGTATTGTTGAGGGCAGAAGGTGTGGGACATCTCCCGGAGAATGAAGCGAGGAAATTTTGCGCGGTAGGGCCTACCGCAAGAGCATCAAATATACCGACAGATGTTAGAAAGGAGGATCCGTATGCAGCGTATGAGGAGCTTGATTTCGAGCTTATAACTTCTGATTCATGTGATATCCTTGGTAGACTTATTGTAAGAATGCAAGAGATGGTGGAGTCCTGTAAGATGGCGAGACAGTTGATTGAAAATCTACCGTCAGGTCCTATAAGGGCTCCTATGAGCAGGGAAGTTCCTGCAGGTGAAGTAGTAAGCAGATACGAAGCACCAAGGGGAGAATGTCTGTACTATGTAAAAAGTAATGGCACTTTCTATCCCGAGAGGCTGAAAGTAAGGGCATCTACGTATGCTAATTGGCCTGCGGTAGTTTATTCCTTAAAAGGTTATTATATCGCAGATATACCACTTATCATTGCTGCAATAGACCCTTGTATGAGCTGCACATCACGAGTTGCGATATTAGATACAAAGGATGGGAATGAAAGAAAGGTTTTAGATATGGACTATTTGAGAACGTATGGAATAAAATGGTATAAAGAACATGGGAGGGGAGTACGGAGAAGATGAGTGAGATAGTGAATATTCTATTGGCAGTGCTATATCTGCTGGTATTCCCGGGATTTTTGTTCCTTTTCTTCTACGGGTTATTCTGTGAGTACTTCGATAGGAAGCTATATGCAAGGATGCAGAATAGGGTAGGTCCTCCATTGTTTCAGCCGTTTGCAGACTTCGTAAAGCTTCTGGCGAAAGAAGACATTATACCTGAGAAAGCAGATAAAGGGATGTTCTCTATAGTACCGCTATTTGCTTTTGCAGGAGTTTTAACAGCTATTTTGTATATACCGATATGGAGGACTGATGCGGTTCTTTCTTTCGAGGGAGATCTGGTAGTAGTGCTTTTCCTGCTTACTATTCCGTCCTTTGCGCTTTTCTTTGCGGGTTGGCACTCTACAAATCTTTTCAGCCAGATAGGCGCTGTGAGAACGGTAACGCAGCTATTTGGCTACGAGATACCCTTTTTCTTCGCCTGCTTAGCGCCTGCGTTGATCATGGGAACCTGGAGCATTTCAGGTATCTTAAGCCAGACGGTGATCCGCCCTGAAGTTCTTATCTTGCTCATATTAGCGTTCATCATCGCTGTCATTTCGCTCCAGGCAAAGCTGGAAAGGGTACCTTTTGATGCTCCGGAGGCGGAGACGGAAATAGCGGGTGGTTCTTTAGTGGAATACACAGGTAGAAGGCTGGCAATCTTCAGACTTATGTTCAATATAAAGATGGTGATCTGCGCCGCACTCATCACTGCTTTGTTCCTCGGTGGTCCTGTACTGTTCCCTGCAGTTCCGGGTCCCGAATTTATAGGTTATCTGTTAGGATTCGTTGTTTTCCTTTTAAAAACACTGTTTGTTGTCTTTCTGCTAACTATGATGAGGACCGTCTTTGCCAGGGTAAGAATAGATCAATTGTTGAAATTCTGCTATGGATGGCTAATACCACTTTCTATCGTTCAATTTCTCTTACTGATACTGGTTAGAAGTATGGGATGGTTTGCATGATGGATTGCATGATCAGAAAAAAAGAGGTGTAATGCGAAGATGGTAAGGACAATAGGGTCAATGTTTCCGGAAGCGTTCCGGCATTTATGGAAAAAAAGAGCAACGGTACTCTATCCATTTGAAAAACTGGAGCTTACTTATAGATACAGAGGTAAGCTCGAATTTTTCGATGAGAGATGCAAGGGCTGTAAAGTTTGCGAAGAAGACTGCCCGTCTTTTGCGATGGAGATAAAAGATGAAGGGAAGGAGCAGGATGGGAAGACAAAATTCAGAAGGATTTATCATACTGATCGTTGCTTGTTCTGTGGACAGTGTGCGGAATCTTGTATGAGCGAATCAATAATTCTCACAAAGGAGTTTGAGCTCGCGGAATCGGATAAAGAGAAGTTTACTATTGAGTCAACCTATTCTACAGAGATTATTGCTAAGGAGAGGGAGGTGAAAGAAGATGGTTGAAGAGAAGAAAGAGGAGAAAAAGGAGTATAGGAAGGATTTCAGGGATTTAGAGAAAGAAGTAATAGAGAGAGGCAAATGCTCACTTTGTGGCGCTTGTGTATCTACTTGCTTTACTCACGGCTATCTTACTATAGACTTAGACAAAGAAATACCGGTGATGAAAGATACGGTAAAATACGAAGATGAAGACGTATGCCCGACAAATTGCGGATACTGCTATTATCAATGTCCGAGGGTCGAGGAACCGGAACTGAAGGATACATTTGAAGAGATTTACGCGGTTGTTACTAAAGATGAAGAGATAAGAAAAGTATGTCAGGATGGAGGTGTAGTTACTTCTATCTTCGCGTACGTATTAGATGAGGGAATAGTAGAAGGATGTATAACCTCGTCGTACAAGGGGGAATGGATACCGGAAGTAGTGGTCGCAGAAGATAAACCTACATTGATAAAGAGTGCAGGAACTAGATACACGCCTGCCGTATTGTTGACCGGTTTAGCAGATGCGGTCATGAGGTATGATTTTGAGAGTATCGCCCTGGTAGGAACTCCATGTCAGATAACTGCATATAGAAGAATGGTGGTTGAAGGAGCAGGCGCTTATAAACAGGCATCCAAGGTGAAATTTACGATGGGGTTATTCTGCACAGAGACGTTTATCTACGAGAAGCTAATGAAGGAATATCTTGAACGTGAACTCGGCATAAATATAAGTGAGATAACAAAGTTCTCTATTGAGAAAGGTAAGTTTTACGTACACGCGGGTGAAAAAGAGCTGTTGGGTGTGAAAATAGACGAACTGCATGAGTACGTACGAGAAGGATGCAAGATATGCGAAGATTTTAGCGCGAAGTTCGCTGATATTAGTGTTGGTAGTGTCGGCGCTCCGCCCGGTGTGTCTGCGGTTATAATTCGCACTGAAGTAGGAAGAGAGATATTTGAAGGTGCAATAGAGAAGGGATATATAGAATCGAGACCGATAGAAGAGGTCAAACCAGGGCTGGTCGCGATAAGGA
>JACGMN010000060.1 GCA_014061035.1 Candidatus Methanophagales archaeon
CGTGTATCGTCTCCAACCAGTTCTACATCTTTTAATACGGTCTCCATCTTTCCAGAGATCATCACCTGAGTAACCGGGAACAAATCGCCATTTTTAATCCCAAAAGCGTTCTGTGCAACGACGGAGAACTCACCCGATGCTCTTGACGCAGTATGTGCGCCAATTACATCGTTTACGAATAGCCCATCCCGTATATCTGCAATGATCTCTTCCTTAGATACGCTAGCACTTCTCCTTCTCCTTCTCCCTCTTCCTCCTCTTCCTCCTCCTTCGCTCTTAATGATAAAATTCGTTGCTCCCGGTGCTGGTAGGCTGTCGAAGCTTCTTATTGCATTACCTGTGCTTTCCGTACGGTCTTTACTGGCAGTGTAGGAATCGTAGAGGAAGTTCTTGAGTATACCGTCTTCCACTATAATCGTGTACTGAGAAGGAACACCTTCGCCATCCATCTTTCTACTATTTACTCCTGACAGCATAGTGCCATCGTCAACAAACGTAAGAATCTCTGAAGAAATCGCTTCACCGATCTTACCATGATAAGGCGATTGGTGCCGCTGCACATTCTCGGCGTTCAGTTGTGGAATTACGGTGTATGCGAATAAGCTTTGCACTGCTCTAGGAGAGAGAATAACAGGAAGTTCTGCTGTTCTGAACTTCTTTGCACCTAAACTCGCCACAGCTACCTCTGCCGCCGTCCTGCCTATTTCTACAAAGTTCATTTCACTGAGCGTTCTGCGTACCGCACCCTCGTATCCTGAAGTCTCTTCGCCGCTACCTTCACTTCCAGTTGCCACTACCGTTATCCCTGCGGAGACGTACGTGCCTTTATCGTCGGTCTCGATACCTTCAGAATTTAAGATATATGTTTCATTAAAACCCACGGCAAAGCACCCCTCTGTTGGCATGCATCTAACACCTTCTGGTACCTTATCCTTATACTCCTGGATTCCAGTTAGTAACTCTTTACAAAGCATTATCGCAGCCTCGTTGCCGCTCTCAGCGTCAAGAAGGTCAACTATTCGCGGGTCAGGCATGTTTTCCTGCTCTTTGTACTTGTAGTCTGGCATAGTTGTTGATGCTGATGCTGGTGTGGGTAAGCCCGCAAAATGCTTATCGTGCTCCGATACCTGTGCCTGCTTCAGTGCGTGCTCCACGCATTCCTCTATCTTTCCCTTCTCCAATGCAGTAGTATGTGAGAACCCTATCTTATTGGAAATTATGACGCGCACGCCGACCCCCCTGCTTTTTACACGCTTTACTCTCTTCACTTCTTCGCGATCAAGGTCGATGTATAACACATCGCTCAGTTCTCCATAAATCTCTACCTGGTCGCAGTCAGAGCACTTTAGTGCAAAATTCAGTCCTTTATGCATAATCTCGTGCATTTCCGTCTCTTTTATCTCATTCCCTATATCTCCTTAAAAGAATTTAATATGAGAGAATTGAAGATCTTTACCATCGGGACAGGTAACAGGAGCATGGAAGAGTTCTTATGCTTGCTCGCGGCATACCAGATAGAAGCTATCGCTGACGTGAGGCGAATTCCTACATCGAGGCATAGGCACTTCAAACAGACGAATTTAAAAGCGAGTTTGAAGCAGAACGGCATAGCGTACCATCACATTGTAGAACTCGGCGGCTACCGGGAAGGTGGCTATACGCGGTACATGAAAACACGGGAATTTGAAGAAGGCTTGCAGTACGTTGAGCAGCTCGCGAGATCAAAACGAGTGGCAATCACATGCGCTGAGCTTCTTCACTACAAATGCCACCGCAAGTTCACAGCAGATGCGCTTACTTTCCACGGCCACACGGTACTGCACATAATAGACGAAAAGCAGACCGTTGAGCACAAAAGCAAGAACGATAAATCCAAAACCGTTGGTGTTATTAAGACGTTAGATGAGTTCCTGAATGATAAGAATGCTCCGCCGGGGATTTGAACCCCGGTCGTGGGCTCGAGAGGCCCAAATGCTTGGCCGAACTACACCAGCGGAGCATGGAGTGGAGCATAGCACAGCACAGCACAGCATAGCAAAGATAGCTTCATTCCAGCTCTTTAAACGTTTCAGATACGAATGCGTCACAGACTTCATCTGGATTCCCCCGCATTACAACTCTACCTTCATCAATTAAGAGCACTTCGTGCGCAAGCTCCCTGATTACGTCAAGTTGATGGCTTACAACTAGAATGGTGGTCTTGAACTCACGGTTCAAATCTTTCAGCGTATTTGTCACAATGCGCAGCGAGATCGGATCAATGTCGCCAAAAGGCTCGTCTAATAGCAGAATTTCACAGTTTGCAGCTAAGAGCGCAGCAATTGCAAGCCGTATCTCCTCGCCCTTGCTCATCTCAGATACATAACGCCTGAATATATCTTCCGGTAGATTCACCGCATCGAAATACGGCTTAGTGGCTTTTAATGCATCAACCGCTGGTAATTTAGGGAACAGCTCATCCAGTATATCCAGATCAAGCCCTAACTCGTTGAGTCTCCCCTTCGCTTCTTCCTCCGGCATGTCCGCGAGTCGTAAAAGGACATCAAGTGTAACTGCACTTATACCGAGTTCTTTTGCCTTTTTCAACGCCTGTTTTACAAGTTCAAACTTCTTCAACCCAATCTTTTGCGAAAAGAGGTCCAGAACGAGCTGATAGTGTGGAAGTGCGAACTCTTGATGAATAATGCCTATTTTACTCCTTGCCTCTATTGACCTTTCCCCATATTCCGCAATATTTGCGAAATCCACCTTCCCTATTTTGATCAGGACGTGCCCACTATCCGGCTTCTCAAAACCACTCAATAGCCTCATCAATACCGTCTTACCCATTGTGGAAGGACCAATTATCCCGAGTATCTGCCCACGCGGGATAGGGATATTAAGGTCTTGCATCTCAATCGTTCTTATCAATGTACGAGATGTGGCTATAGTGTATTTCTTCCATGCGTCATCGACCAGGATCATCGTATCCTTCAGATTCTCTACCGGAGCTAACGGTTTTACTGGCTCAAGTGGCGCTAAGAACTTCTCTATCACACTCTCCGTATCGCCTTCCTCTACTACTCTACCATTATCCAGCATGAGCATTCTATCGCTGAGACATCTATGCACGTCTGACATGTGCGAGACGAGCAATGTACTCAAATCTGTCTGAGCTTTCACCATCTTCAAACTATCGAGCAGATGTTTTCTAGTTAAGATATCTGACATCGTACCCGGTTCATCAAGCAGTAATAAAGCAGGTTCCTTCGCAAGCTGCCGGGCAAGTAAGACTCGTTGTTTGTCACCACCGCTCAAAATCGTGAAAAGATGATTCCATTTGTCTCGCAGCCCAACGAGATCAAGTATCTTAAATGCTTCTTCTTTTAACTCTTCGTATTCATCTTCAAACTCAGGCACTTCTTCAAAACCAACCTGTTTTGCCCGTAACCGGCTTATCACATTGTCAATCACTGAGATATTATAAAGTGCGAAAGATCGCTGAAGGTGAAAAGCAGTTTTAGCACGAAGGATTCTGAACTCATCGTAGGACGAATCTGGCGTAATCCTGATACCGTCCAGCTCTATTGACCCTTCGTCAAAACGCTCGTAACCGCGAAGCATGCGAAGTAATGTTGTCTTACCCGCTCCGCTCCGTCCTATGATCCCCAGCGTCTCACCCTTTTTTATCTCGAACGATACATTATCCAGCGCTACCAGCTCTTTATCTATGTTTGATAACTCATATCTCTTACAGATCCCTTGAACACGTAATAATTTTTCCATCATTTCGTTTCATCTCAAATCTTCTCTTCTCTTGTTATTTACTAATTATTAAAGTCAAAAAAGGATCAGTACTATTTAAGGTTTAAAGGTAACTACTCAGGTTCAGGGTTCATGGTTCAGGGTTCAAGGATCAGGGATCAGGGTTCAGGGTTCAAGGTTCAAGGTTCAAGGTTCAAGATTAGACATATAAAAATCCTAAACCCTAATTTTTAAGCAGATGGAATAGACAGGATGAGCGGTATAGAGATTATGCTGAGAAGAGTAGTGATAAAAACTACAGCGGCGACTAGCGAGGCGTCTCTGTTGTATTTGGTGGCTAATACCAGTGCCATAATAGCAGAAGGCATTGCTGCTTGAAGCACGATGATGTCTCTTACCAATCCTTCTATGGAAAACAGGCTGATGATCGAGATGGCAAGAAGAAGACCGCCAAGAATTCTAAATATGGAAGCGAGAACCGCTATTTTTGCTACACTTAAATTTATTTTCATCTCAGCCAGCTTATAGCCGAGCACGAGTAATGCTAAGGGAATAGCGGTCATGCCTATCAGTTCAACTGGTGCGAAGAGCATATCAGGGATTGGAATCTTCAAGAGATTGAGAACCATGCCAATTACTACAGCGTAGAGCAACGGAACCTTGAAGATTTCTCGTATCTCATCCTTCTGCTGCACGATATAGATGCCGAGGCTATAGATCAATAAAGAATGCATCATGTCATAGACAACCGCTAATGCCAAGCCGTCTATGCCAAAGGCGGCTAATGCGATGGGATAGCCCAAAAAACTGGTGTTACCAAAGACCATCGGTAAATACAGTCCTTTTTTATCTGACTGTGTTATTTTAAAGATGAGGAATGCAGCAAGAGCCATAATGAGGATGATTGTCAATGCTGCGCCGGCAAGTGTAGCGAAATTTATCAGGTTAATATCGCTTCTTGCGATAGAAGTGATGATTAAAGCTGGCGCTGCTATATAAACGATTAGATCGAGAAGGGTTTGAACATCAAATCGCAATCGCTTGACTTTACTTATCGCATACCCGACCAGGATGATCAGGAATGTTGGGAGTATTATTTGTATCTGTGCGAGTTCGGGCATAGCATAGGGTAGTTTAGTTAATATAGTAAGAGATCAAACATATTGAAGTAGAGAAGCAGGATGGTAAAAGAGAGGACGAAGAAATTTGGGAGAGGCGCAAACGCTTGCCGGCGATGTAGCAGAAGTAGAGGCTTGGTACGTAAGCACGGAATTTATCTGTGCAGACAGTGTTTCAGGGAGATAGCGGCAGAGATAGGATTTAAGAAGTACAACTAATCATTTTTATATACTATAATATAATTAATATATTAATGAGAAGAAAAGGACGTAAGAGAGAAAGAAAATGTCGCTAAATGATCCGCTTGCAGATGCACTTTCGCATATCAAGAATACGGAAAGAGTTGGGAAGATGGAATGTACGATAAAGCCTGCCTCAAAGCTGATTGGAAATGTACTGAGTGTAATGAAAGAGAGCGGATACATAGATGAATTTGAATTTGCTGATGACGGGAAAGCAGGATTGTTCAAGGTGCGGCTCTGCGGTAAAATAAATGATTGTAATGCGATAAAACCAAGGTTTCACGTCCGCGTGAAAGAATATGAGAAATGGGAGAAGAGATTGCTCCCCGCACGAGATTTTGGGTCACTTATCGTTACAACTTCAAATGGCGTGATCTCGCACAAAAAAGCGATTGAAGATGGCATAGGCGGCCAGTTGCTGGCTTTTGTCTATTGAAGATTAGGGATCAGGGTTCAGGGGTTCACGGTTCACGGTTCAGGGGTTCAGTATAATCCATGAACCTTGAACCCTGAACCCCTCAACGTAGAACCTCGAACCCTGGTAGTCACGAAATAACCGATTCGCCTATCCACGCTAAATATTTATCATCGCCTGCTACGATGGGAAGTGCGATAATCTCCGGCAGTTCGTAACTGTGAACCTCCCTTATTCGCTCTATAATCTGATCTACTCTGCTCTTTTCTGTTTTTATCATCAACAAAGACTCTTTATCTTTACAAAGCTCTCCTTCCCATCTGTAATAAGAGTTCACATCTGTGATATTCACACATGCTGCTAACCGTTCCTCTACCAGAACACGCGCTATCTTCTCAGATTCTTCAACGCTTGCCGTGCAGAGCAACACGGTATAATCCCGGGCCATTATTTACTTACTTTATACCTGGGAACGAACGAGCTCTTCAACGACTTCCCGCGGCAGTTGTTTAGCAATGTCTATCTTCTTCACGCACGCGGTTTTTATTCCGCGCTTCTTCGCTTCCTCTCTCAAATTCTTTGCCGCTATCTTCTTTACCAGCTCTTCCAACTTATCACCCATACTCGCTTCAATCACCTTTAAGAGTTCTATACCTCTCCCTTCTTGCTCTATATTCTGCTTTATAGCTCATACTGGCTCATACTGCAACCACGCCCTTCACTTCCGGAATCCTATCTTTCAGCCGTGCCTCGACGGTGTAGACCAGTGTGTACTGGCTTGAGCAGCAGCTAGCGCATGCGCCTTGTAGCCGCACTTTCACAAGACCGTCATCTACGCCAATCAGTTCGATACCTCCGCCTTCCATAGCTAAAAGCGGTTTGATCTCCTTCTCTATTACTTTCTTTACCTCTTCTATCATTTTATCTTCCATCACCTATCTTGTTTGGTATAACTATTATAATACATGCTATATAAAAGGTTTGGTGTAGACCGTCATCCCAAAAGTAATGCGTCTTCAGTAGCGCAATGCCTCGGCGTCGAACACGCCTTTACGCTGGGCAAAAGTGTTCATTCGTTGAGTAATTTGATAGATGTGCCAGTAGATGGAACAGTACCTAAGATACTTGGCTCAAGTGCTCTGCTACTCCTACAAAATACAGAACTCGGCATCATCTTTGCCGTATGAACGTCCTGTCTTTCAGTTATAGGATCCACCCTACCCTTTTGTCTAATTAGCCCCGCATAGTAGGATCTTCTGACCAAACATTCTTCATCGTAATCTCTGTTATTTGACCCAACGCATAATGTTCATCCCCTTCCTGAATATAATTGAAAATAGGTTGAGTGAATACAACAATTACATCTTTGCCCTTGGTGGTGGTAGTTGTTTAGAATACCCCGGATATAATTTCTACTGCTACAGCATCGCGCAAGATGAATGGGAAGAATTAGAGTCCATTCCATGCCCGGTAGGCAATTATGTTGGAAACAGAGTGGGTTTCGCTGACAGGCA
>JACGMN010000081.1 GCA_014061035.1 Candidatus Methanophagales archaeon
CCAGTATGGGATGCCAAATACAAAACTCTCGCAGAATTCTCTTACACCGATCAACGGGAAGACCACTGGTGCAATAGGGGCGATTGCTACATGTTGCCATAGCCACATAAATATCGGTATCGTAAAAATACCGATGTAGATCATGGGCTTCATTTGCTGCTTGAACATATCACCTGTAATTTCCATCTGCTTCCTCATTACCTCTTCCTTCTTCTTCTCTGCTCTTTTCAGCCGGTGCTTGTTGTCCTCCTTCTTCGCTTCCATCAGCTCTTTTTGCAGCTCACGGATCTGTTTTTGATACTGCTTCGAGTTCGCAATCATCTCCCAGTTCATCGTGTATTTCAGTATTACAGACGTATAGACACCGGTAAGAACCGAGAGAAAAAGAATTGTAATCAAGAGATTAGCGATAGCATCAGCGATAGGTCCAAGAATAACATTTAAAACTGTGTACATTCCTTCTTTAAGCCCCGGGAATATGAGAATGCCGAACATCATGAATAACCCCACTCCTAGAACAATACTCTCTAAAAATTTCTTCTTCTTCTCCGCCTTCCTTTGCTGTATAACTTGCTCTTTACTTACCATCTTCCAGTCCTCATTCTCATATTCGTAAATACCTATAAGATAAGAAATAATGTTAAAGGCTACTATTTAAAGCTTTATTATATCCTCCAGTACCGCTGCAATTATCGCGTTGTACCGTCTAAAACCGTGAATAGTTCGTAAAGCGTCTCTATGCGCACGTCACCTGCTGATTCCCTCCCTATACCTATTACTAAGCAACCTGCTGCTTTACCGGCCTGAGAATCCGCTGTTGTATCCCCTACCAGTACCGCATGCTCAGGCTTAACGTTTAGCTGCTCACACGCTTTTATCACCATCTCCGCATCTGGCTTACCCCTCTTCACATCATCGCGGGTAAGGATCACGTCAAAATGATTGGAGAGACAGAAATGCTCGAATATCTTATTGACGTTCTCTCTTGGTGTATTCGTTACCAACCCTACCTTAAGCTTATATTTGCCTTTTATACAGTGCAATATCTCTTCTACATCTGGAGACAACCTTATAAGCTCTATCATGTTCTGCTGTTCCGATTCGCAATACCGTGCGGCATCGCCGCCAAGATTTAACGAAGCCCGATTATGCCACAGGTCACGACCCCAATATTTCGACTTAAATACTTCTCTGCTTATTTCTTCTCTACCATAAGCCGATAACATTGCCGTAAACGCTCGATACCAGCTCTCAAAAGAGTTTATTAGTACTCCGTCAAGATCAAATAAGACAGCATCTATTCGTCGCTCGTTCATCTGATTTTTCATCTGCGTCCGATTATAGAATTTAGATGTTTTCTTCTACCATCCGTGGTTTCATTCTGCGTCTTCCATTCAGAGCATTGCCTGCTTCTCATTAGAATCATATGCGCCGCTCTCTCCGCTTTCTCCTTTGCTTCCAGCGCATTCGATCCGCGTGCCAAGATTATTCCCATCCTCTCCTCTGCTACCCTCCCTACATCTTTATCCTCCTCATGGTAGCTAAACGGCTTTCCAAAATGATATATCTCTATACCCGGAATCTTCTCGATCTCAAAGATACCGCGATACTCCAGAGAATAACCTTCAACCGCTATAGGAGCTTTGAATACGTGTGTTGCCGCGGGATACAAAGGTTTTATAATTCTGTTTTCCTCAGCCATAGACGGAATTGCTCTACCTGAGATTGCTCTCAAATGCAAACTAGCTTCGTTCAATCCCGGTGGATGCGAGATATAGGTCACCATTCCTGTATCGTGCGGTCTCGGTGAGCATTCATTCCCGTAGATCAGAACTTCGCCATCCTTAACCTTTACGAACAGTTCACAGCCAAATACGCCAACACCGCCAAGCGCGTCGGTTATCTTCTTAGATGCTTCATATATCTTCAACTCTGCTTCTTTAGCAAGCTCGTGCATTAGCTCCGGTTCTGGCTCTGGCTCTAGCTCACGAGTTATCATATCTTCCGGAGCTACCGGTAAATATTCCTCTACTCGCGGACTCTGCCAGGACGAATGATAATCGCCATCTATCTGATAATGCCCGATCGGTTTTGTGAACGAGGTTACAATCTTGCCATCTTCATTCAAGTGTCTGATAGCTAACTCTGTAACCTCGGTATCAAACTCTATGAACTCCTCAATGATGACTTCTTTACCGCTCCCTCGTGCATCTTTTATTGCAAAGGTCCGTGCTTTTTCTATATCCTCTTCACTTCTTACCAGATAGGTACCTCTTCCACTACTCGACCTTATTGGTTTAGAAAGGCATGGAAAACCAATCTTTTCTACACTATCTGTAAATTCTTCCGGGTCCGCAGTAGTAGCATATTCATACCTACTGGTCAATATTCCTGCTTTCTCTGCTATCGTCTCCCTGATCAATCTTCTGTCCATGCAAATCTTCGTAGCGGTCGCATTTGGAACAATGAACCATCCTTCCTCTTCAAGCGTAACTAACATCTCAGTATCTATCGCCTCTATCTCTGGAATTATAATATCTGGTTCCTCCTTCTCGACAACCATACGCATAGCGTCTCCGTCAAGCATATTAAACGTGTATTCCTTATCTGCTATCCTACCTGCAGGTGTTCCTTGATACCTGTCAACAGCAACCAAATAATAACAGCCGAATCTTCTTGCCTCTCTAAAAATCTCCTGACCCAGTTCACCAGCGCCAAACATCAAAAGCTTCAGTTTCACAGTTCTTTTAATCCATCTCAGCTTTCTCTGCACCTGTCGCTATCGCTTCCTCAACCGATGCCAAATCCTTCATTACGAATACCCGGTCATTCCCTTTCACCTCAGAATCAATCGAATTCCTTAGAATTGGCGCATACTTCTTGAACTTGTCAATCTTCACAGTGTACTCCGCGGTATCCTCAATTAAGACTGGTTCGAACCCTTTCTCCTCGAGATATTTCATCTCTTTATTCCGCTCTTCAACGTTCGTAAGCTCGAACCGGTATTTCTCACGAAGATAATATTCCGTTAAGTCCGTGAATATCTCCCGGTCACCAAAAAAGTATTTGAAGAACCACAGATCGCTGATTTTGAAGATATTAATCTTCTTAATCTTCTCTTTTTTCACACCCGTACCAGTACCAGTACCAGTACCCGCACTGGCATTCACATCAAAGATTTGCTCACTCATTTTCGTTCCTCTTTCTATTTATAATTTATAGTTTATAGCAGTTCTCAAAGATTAAACCGCTACACTAATTAAGATTTATGAAAGCTATATATAAATTATTTTACTATTTCATCTGAGATGGTACTTTACTTTGATGAAGATGGAAAAATCCGGTTTTGATGTTGGTGATCGCATAAGGATAAGGAAGGCAATTGATAATGGTAGCGTGGGCGATGGCGATGGCGGTATTATCATTTACGAAGGTATTCTCATGCCGACTGCTACTACCTCGCGAAATATCGTTATAAAACTTGATAGCGGTTACAATATTGGTATATGCCCAGAAAATGTTGAAATAGAGGTTATAGGCCAGGGCCAGGACCAGGACCAGGATCAGGACCATGATCCGAGCAGGGACAGGACAGGCGTAGTAAAAGCAGTGAAAGGTGAAGGGGAAATAAAAGACGAGAAAGAGGAAGAAAGTAAAGAGCATTTGCAGTTGCCATTATTGTCCATACTCTCCACTGGCGGTACAATAGCGTCTAAAGTGGATTACAGAACTGGTGCGGTCTCTCCGCAATTCTCCACCGATGATATACTTGAGACAATTCCGGAATTAAGCAAGATAGCAAAAATTAAAGGACAAGTGGTTTACAGCATACTGAGCGAGAATATGCGTGCAGAATACTGGCAGAAGCTCGCAGCAGAGGTTTATAACGAGATAAAAGACGGTGCGGACGGTATAATTATCACGCATGGCACTGATACGATGGGCTATACCGCAGCCGCGCTCTCTTTCATGCTCCAAACTCCGGTACCTGTCGTACTTGTCGGCTCGCAACGAAGTTCAGACCGCCCTTCCAGTGATGCGGCAATGAATGCAATATGCGCTGCGAAGGTTGCCGCTTGCTCCGAGATTGCTGAGGTCGTCGTGGTAATGCATCAGAGCACCGCAGACGATTTTTGTCTTATTCACCGTGGCACTAACGTAAGGAAGATGCACACATCTGCACGTGCCGCTTTTCTTTCAATAGGCGGTCCACCAATAGGCAAGATATATTATGATCCGACCGATATAGGGCAAATGAGGCTTGAGCTTGAGCCTGAGCCTGAGTTCTCCTCATCCGGTAAGTATAAGAGACGCGGGGTATGTGAATTAGAGCTGCGAGACAGGTTTGAGGATAAGTGTACCTTAATAAAGTTCTATCCAGGTGCTGACCCGACGATACTCGATTTCTTTGTAGAGCAAGGATATCGGGGCATTGTATTAGAAGGCACTGGATTAGGACATGTATCTGCGGAGTGGATTCCAAGCGTGGCGAGGGCTATAAAGCAGGGCATACCTGTCGTGATGACTTCGCAGTGTCTATATGGGACTATATGTGATAGGGTCTATGATACCGGTCGTGATCTGCTCCGTGCAGGAATAATAGAGGGTGGAGATATGCTGCCTGAGACCGCTTTGGTGAAGTTGATGTGGGTTCTTGGTCAGACGTCAAGATCAGATATAGCAGAAGTGCGGAGATTGATGCAGAAGAACATTGCAGGCGAGATAAAAGAGAGACGAGTCGTTTGAAAGGGAGATCAATTTAGCACTATACAAATACAAATACGTCAATCTTACTCCTTCACCCTTCAAAATACATATCTGTATTTTTATAATCGAAGACTTCTTCGTCAAGCACGTTCGATATAAAATTAAACAATTTCCTTCGCGTATTCAGCGATATATCTGGATACCAGATCGGCGAAGCAACGACAAGCCCTCGAAACGCGTAAAACGGCTGTATCACCTTTAACAGATCATAATCGCCTGTCTTTTCAAGGTACACATCGAAGAATAGCTCATATAACTGCGTGAAATCTTTATCATGCCCGGTACCACCTGTCTTGAGAAGCCCAAAAAACAGGTAGTTGATCGTCATCGCGGAGACATCGTCAGCCGCTTCTCCCCATTCTCCTCGACTCCTATCAAGCACCGTAAAATCGGTCCCTGCGCGGAACATAATGTTCCAGGGATGGAAATCGCCGTGAACCATACATAACCTCTTTGTTCTCTCTTTCAGTCTCCATCTCCAGTCTATGCACTTCTTCTCTATATCCTTCAAATTCAATTCGCTTTCACTTCGGGGCCGATAACTATAACTGTCCGTCAGTCCAAATATGCATTCGCCATGTCCCACTAACTCCCTTATTCTCCGCACATAAAGCTGCGGATCATCTTTTTTGATAGCATGAATACCTGCTAAGTAAGAAGCCAGAGCAGATACTCTTTCCTTATCTAGACCGCTTACCTTCACGCCTTCTCTTAACCTGTTCAGATCATTGACATATTCTTCGCCTTCCACCTTATCGCATACGATGAAAAACTCCTCTGCATCACTTACCGATTCCATACGCCCGCTCTTCGTGACATAACCAACATCGCACGATTTGACATGTCCTGGTAGCGTATTGAACGCATGATGCTGCCATAGCATTATCTGTGCACGATCAGAGAAATGGTCATGCCCGAATCCATCACCTTTCATCGTGGAGATAACAACCTCTTTTAGTTCACCGCCGCCGCCGTTACCGCCACACTCAAATTCCACAAGGTACGGCTTTCCATACCCAAACCCCTTTATCTCGTTCTCATGCTCGTGTACTTGCACTTGCTCTTCTATGTTTTTTGAGTTCGACTCTGATTCTGATTCTGATCCTGATCCTGCTCCTAATCCAAGCTCCTTTACGCGTATTAGTTTTACAGGTATTCCAAACTTATTCTCTAAATAAGCTCCGATTTTTTCTTTCATTTTATTTTAATTAGTCCCTGCGCTCTCCGCGTTCTCGGCGGTAAGTAAGCAACTATATCTTTTATAATCCGCACATTTAAATCTATCTCTGAACTGTATGATAGGAATAGTCTCGTATGGAGTGTATGTACCCTCGTATAGAATAAAAGTGGAAGAGATAGCGAGACAGTGGGGTGAAAACCCTGCGAATATCAAATCAGGGCTCTTAGTGGAAGAGAAATCCGTGCCTGACATGGATGAAGATACCGCAACAATCGCGGTAGAGGCTGCACGTTCCGCTATACACCGTGCGAATATTAATCCGACAGATATAGGTGGTATATACGTGGGATCGGAGAGTCACCCGTATGCCGTAAAACCTACCGCGACCATCGTTGCTGCCGCGATAGGTGCTTCGCATTCTCTCACCGCTGCGGACGTCGAGTTCGCCTGTAAAGCAGGTACTGCAGCAATACAAATGTCTATGGGACTTGTCGCGCTCGATGAAACTAAATACGGCGTTGCAATAGGCGCAGACGTCTCGCAAGCAAGTCCGGGAGATGCGTTAGAATACACAGCAGGTGCTGGTGCTGCCGCTTTTGTCATCGGGAAGAACAGGAATAATATAGTTGCAGAGATAGAGGAGTCTGCTTCGTTTACGTCTGACACACCTGACTTCTGGCGAAGAGACCTGCAGAAATACCCATCACACGGTGGTCGCTTCACTGGAGAACCCGCTTATTTCCGGCATACTGTCTCAGCTTCTGAAGCACTGCTGGAAAAATCAGGGTTGCGACCTGCTGATTTTGATTTCGCCATCTTTCATCAGCCAAACGGTAGGTTTCCGGTCAAGGCTGCAAAGACCCTCGGGTTCACATACGAACAACTAAAACACGGTCTGATGGTAACACAATTCGGGAACACGTATTCGGCATCATCGCTGATAGGGCTCGCCGCGACGCTTGACAAGGCATCGGAGTCGCAGCGAATTTTAATGACTTCTTTTGGTTCAGGTGCGGGCTCAGACGCATTTGTATTTCGTGTTACCGATGTCATTGGTGAGCTTCAAGAAAGAGGACCAAAAGTCGAAGAGTTCCTTCTCTCAGATAAGTATCAGTATCTTGATTATGCGGCGTACGCAAAGCACCAGAGGAAGATACAAACGTGAGACAATAGCAAATTATATATATGTACAGAGATAATTGATTACATCAAGATTGTTTTTTGTGAGGGAGTGAAACTAAGATAAAAGATGGATAACCTGTTTGAAGACCTGATAAGCGAGGGTAGGATATTTGCAAATAAAGAGGTGCTTCGTTCCACCCACGTTCCCGAAAAGTTACCGCACCGTAATGAGCAGATAAAAGACCTGGCAGATATACTCTCTGCGGCGTTAAAAGGCGAGACACCTTCCAATATATTGATATACGGTAAGACCGGGACTGGTAAGACCTCTACGGTAAAGTATGTGAGTAATGAATTAGAGGAGATGGCACAGAAGAGGGGCATTAATTGCTCTCTGCTTTACCTAAACAGTGAAGTATTTGATACGCAGTATCGTGTCTTCGCTTATCTTGCACGGTTCTTCAATAAGCGAGTTCCGATGCTCGGCTGGCCAGCCGATATGATATATTCTGAGTTTAAGAACGGGATAGACACTAAGGAGCGTAGCGTAATTGTAACATTAGATGAGGTGGATAAGTTAGCGATTAAAGGTGAGGAAGCGTTATACAACCTGTCGCGGATAAATAGCGAGTTAAAAAATTCGCGGGTGAGCTTAATAGGGATCTCAAATGATCTTACCTTTACAGACCTGCTCGATCCGCGGGTGAAGTCCTCGTTAGGCGAGGAAGAGATAATATTTCCGCCTTATAATGCGGAACAGTTAAGAGATATTTTGTACGAGCGCGCTGCTAAGGCGTTCAATGATGATGCTATTGACGATGCGGTGATACCGCTATGTGCGGCATTTGCGGCATCCGAGCATGGCGATGCACGGCGTGCTCTTGACCTGCTGCGTGTATCCGGAGAGATTGCGGAACGTTCAGGTTCAAAAAAGGTCTGTGAGGAGCATGTAAGGCTTGCGAGCGGGAAGTTAGAGGTGAATAAGGTAACTGAAGTGGTAAAGACACTACCGCTACAATCAAAGATAGTGCTCAGCGGTCTGTTAGTTCTAAGCAAAGAAAGTCAAAAAAAACAGTTCTCCAGTGGCGAAGTCTATAACATGTACCGGAAATTGTGCGGCCATCTGGGTATGGATGCATTGACGCAACGGCGTGTCACAGATTTCATCTCTGAACTGGACATTCTTGGATTGGTAAATGCGGTAATTGTGAACAAAGGCAGATATGGGCGGACAAAAGAGGTTTCTCTGAGTGTACCGGAAGAGTCAGTGCAATCGGTCTTACTTGAAGATTATAAACTTAAGGCAATATCTTCTATTAAAGTAAGAGCACAGGTAACATTGTAGATGTAAGATAGAGTGATAGGGATGGATGTGGATGTGATGAAAAATGAGCGATAAAGAAGGAAAAGAGGAAAAGAAAGAGAAAGAGAAAGATAAGTCGAAGTCGATCTCCTCAGCGTACGTAAAGTTTGAAGTGCCGGAGGAGTTACAGAGCAAGTCATTAGAGGCGGTGGAGTTAGCGAGAACCACGGGCAGCGTGAAGAAGGGGACAAATGAATCGACAAAGACCATCGAGAGGGGGCTGGCAAAGTTAGTGCTAATAAGTGCGGATATTACTCCTGAGGAGATAGTAATGCATCTTCCGCCACTCTGCGAAGAAAAAGGCATTCCTTTCCTCTACGTTAAAAGTCAGAGAGATTTAGGTGCCGCATGTGGTATTAACAAAGGTTGTGCCTCTGTTGCTATCGTTGATCCGGGAAAAGCGGGAGAATCGGTTGATACGATTGCTGAGGAACTGAAGACGTTAAAAGAGTAAGATGGACGCAGCAGAATAGGAAATGAGTGAAGCTGACAGAGTAGGAACGCCTGCAGAGGTTATAGAGATAGTGGGTAGAACCGGGATGCACGGTGAAGCGATACAGGTGATGTGTAAGATACAGGAAGGAGAAAATAAAGGGCGAATCCTTACGCGTAATTGTATTGGTCCCATAAAAGTTGGGGATATCTTAGTGCTCATAGAGACGGAGAGAGAAGTGCGGAAACTATTAAGGCGGTGACGATGCGAGTATGGAGAAGAAATGCTCTTTTTGTGATAGTACCTTAGAGCCCGGGAGCGGGAAGATGTTTGTAAAGCGCGACGGAACCGTTTTTTATTTCTGTAGTTCTAGGTGTGAACGCAATAAGATAAAGCTGGGGCGAAAACGAAGAAGGCGGTAACTCGTAACTACGGGTTGTCAGGTTCGGGGTTCGGGGTTCGGGGTTCACGGTTAGAAAACGATGACCATAAACTCGTATGAAGATAACGCGACCATCTGTGAACCTTGAACCGTGAACCTGGCAACCTGATTAATTACATCGTACCTATACAAATAGAGCGTGTAGAAAAAAAAATATTACAATCTCCACGTTAAAGGTTTAGTGGGGAGGAGTCATCTGGCAGCCCTTAGGGCTATTTTCACCTTCCGACTCCTCCCTGTCAGTTAGGACTTATGTTCCTTTTGTGAGAGGGCTTGACGGTAAAGGAAAG
>JACGMN010000115.1 GCA_014061035.1 Candidatus Methanophagales archaeon
GACTCTCTCATAGCGCTGTCGGTATCGCCGAAATGCCTTTTTGCCGCCTGTAACTCCCCTATTATCTCATCCACGTTTCCCTCACTGACCAACTCAGAGAGCCTATTAGCGGTCGCTAAGAAAGCCGCGTGTATCGTATGCATCTCAAAATTCGTCTGTATCTGCGTGTAAAGGCGTGGATCTTGATGTAAGAGCCTGCCCACAAAATCCATGAGTGCGCTATACATTGGCACCATGAATTTCCTTGCCACTTCAATATCAAAATCGAGATTTTTTAGCGTGACGCCAAAGGATAACAGAATAAAATGTGGTAGCCCCTGGATCACTGCCATTATCTCGTCGTGCGCATCTGCGGTCAAAAATTCGATCTTCGCACCGTTCTGTTCAAATACTTTATATATCTGCTCATAGAGCGGTCCTTTTCGTACCGGTACGAATATGACCGGCATACCACGCAGAGACTTCGTATAAGGTCCGAATAAAGGGTGCGTGCCCAGAACTTCCACACCTTCGTGGGTGCATCTCTCCATCATCGCCACAGGTGCCTTCTTCACAGACGTCACGTCCATTAGCAGCGATCCCGTATCCAGTTCCGGTCCAACACGCTCTATCACACGTTCTGTTACATCCATAGGCACCGAGATGAGCACTATATCTGCATCCGCGAACGTCCTTTTCAGCGTTCCTACCTCCACCGTTAAAAGATCGACATTTGAGAATTCTAAGCCAAGTTCATTCGCTATCGCTTCCGTATTATCGCTTATATCTACTATTCTCACGTTACAGCCGTTATCTTTGAAAAAACTCGCGAACCAGCCACCCATTCCGCCCGCGCCGCCAAGTATTGTTATCCGCATCCGCATTAAAACTCCTAATTTACTTCAGCATTCATCATACCATATCATATTAGATTAGCAATCATCAATGTTAGGAAGGAGATGAGGTATACCGTATAAAAACTACCGGTGCCACCGATATTAAAGAACGCACTTCCCACCTCCTCCTTTCGCAATGTTATCAATCTTACCAGCATTCCGATCAGTATCCCAAAGATCGCTGGTACAAATATCAATACCATTGCTATCTGATCAATTGGCAGTCCGGGCGGCGCAAGTATAGGTCCAATAGGAATAGCAAAGAGTCCTACGTAGTTCGGAACTAATATGCCTACACCACCTTTCACCTCTGAGACCATATAGGAGATGAGTGTCATGAGTAATGTCGCCATTGTTATTTCCAGCAGCGGTAGAGTATAGGTATAAGTATAAGTATAGCCATTCATCTGATCCTGATTAAAAAAGAGCAGCAGATATAGAGCGTAGAAGAGCGGTATTATAACTCCACCCATATTCACTGTTATGCGTGTCTTATATCTCTTATCAGAACCAGCATGCATCTCCTCCAATATTGAGACGCCATAAATTTCACCGATAGCCCGTGCTTCTCGATCACTATAGTCCGGCTTTTTTGTTCTCACTGTCTGTCCCAGTATCGGTATCGGGAGCTCTATTACGCTGGTAATGAGCATAGCGAGAATAACAATGAAGAATACAAAAT
>JACGMN010000117.1 GCA_014061035.1 Candidatus Methanophagales archaeon
TTTAAAAAATCCATCACCGACTGCCTGAACCAGACAGCTACTACCCACAAACAGGAACTTGACTCTTTACTCACACTTCGGTTTCAGAGTTTTGAGAAAGACTAATCTGTGGCGGTGTGGAGTATAACTATATTATAACTGTGGAGAAATGCTCACAAAAATAGAAAAGGGGATTGAAAGAATTAAGAATGTAGAGGGATTTGAAAAGGTAAACTTCATCATTTTATATGGTTCAGCATCTAAGGGGCGGATGAATGAGAGTTCAGATATAGACCTCTGCATCTATTATGCTGGTAGCCCGAGGGAATCGTCACAATTCAGGTTTAAAGTTCTCTCAGAACTCTTTAATGAGATATATGACATTCAAAATTTTCAGCAGCTTCCTCTTTATGTTAGAGTGGAAGTTTTAAAGGGAAAGGTGGTCTATTGCAGGGATAAAAAATTTTTATCTGAAGTGGTTATTGAAACGATAAAGGATTTTGAGGCATTTAAACATAGATTTTATGATTATATTGGAGAGGACGCGATAAAATGAGGAAAGAGATTATCAGAACAAAGATAAAGGAGATAGAGGAGTTTTTAGAAGACTAAAAAGGAAGCGTCTGAAAGTTTCAAAGAAAAAAATAATTTGGCTTACGAGATACTCACAACTCACCCTTCACAACTCAGACCTTCGTCGCAACTAAACAAATACAAGTTATCTATTAATACTACTACTATCTTATTCTACTCTGGGTTAAATTAAAGAACAAAGCGGAGGTATTTAAAGGTGGCAAATACGAATTCGATGGAGAAGTCAGGACAGGAAAGAGAAAAAGATAAAGATAAGGAAGAAGGTATTAGCATTAGTATACCGGTTCCTGAAGCTGTAACTGTTACAATAGCTGGAAAAACGGTCAAGGTAGAAGGTCCGCGAGGGACGATAGAGCGTGAGTTATGGTATCCAGGACTGCATATACTGATAGAGCAGAACGATGAGGGTGTTGATAATGTTGTTATAAAGAGCGAATCGTCAAGGAAGAAGATAAGGGCTATCGCGGGTACATACACATCACACATTAAAAATATGATTGTTGGGGTAGAGAATGGGTTTTTTTATAAGCTGGCGGTTGTACACAAACATTTCCCTATGCAAATAACGTTAACAAAAGCTGGTGATGCCGTATCTGTCTCGAATTTCCTGGGCGAACGAAGACCAAGGATAGCAAGGGTTGTAGAAGGTGCAAAAGTGGATATAAAAGGTAAAGAGATCATTGTTTCAGGAATAGATAAAGAGGCAGTAGGGCAGACTGCAGCAGGCATAGAGCAGACGACAAGAATAAAAGGTTTTGACCCACGCGTCTTTCAGGACGGTATTTATCTGGTGGAGAAAGGTGTTGGCACAGGCGCAGGCACAGGCACAGACACAGACACAGAAACCGGATAAAAATGATAGATGATTGGAACGTAGTAGTAATAGCGGAGCAAGAGCGAGAAAAGGAATTATTAAAGGAGTTTGGAGAGGACGAGGGCGGTGTCTGTGCTGGCGAGTTTGAAAGTTCAGGATTCAGTGATGTTTTGGTAGGATACGTGGCAGATGTCGTAGATTTTTTAGAGGACGTTGAACAGCAGAAATACAGGTATGTAAGTAGAGTTATTCCCATCGATGATGCATTCGTTGCACCGTCAGAGCACCATTACCTGATAGATATGCTGAAGAACCGAGTCGCCAGGTATATAGATATAGAAATCACTCCGGGTGAGACGTTAGGATTTCGTGTTGAACAAATAGGTGTGAAAGAGGATATTCCTATTGCTGTTTCAAGCCAGAAGATAGAGCGAGAAGTGGGAGAATATTTTTACGGCTTGATAGAGAAGGTACATGGTCGGAAGCCAAAGACGAGCATTAAAAAGCAGGATAAACTGATAGCAGTAGTGATAATAGGGAATAGATGCGGAATTGGTCTTATTACAAGGGAGATGCAGGAGAAGTACAGCGTGATAAAAGTAAAATAATAGAATTGAATTGAGTAATTGATAGATAATGAGATGAGAGCAAGAAGAGCAGAGCGAAGAAGAAGAGTAATGACCATCGCGGGCTCGGATTGCGGTGGCGGTGCAGGTGTGCAGGCAGATATAAAGACATTTGCCGCGATGGATGTTTATGGGACATCGGTACTTACTGCTATTACTGCTCAAAACTCGTATGGTGTACACGCGGTGCACGAATTGCCTGTTGAATTCGTCGATGCACAGATAGCAGCTATTATCGATGATAGTGGTCTTGGAGTAGATTACGCAAAGACAGGCATGTTATATTCTACTGCAATAATAAATGTTGTAGCGGACGCCTTCAGGCGGTATAAAATCCCTTTTGTCTTAGACCCTGTGATAAAGGCTGGTGCAGGCGGTGCTCTGCTCGAAGAGGACGCATTGAACACACTCATTGAAGTGCTTTTACCGCTCTGCACGGTTGTAACACCGAATCTTCAGGATGCACGCGTTATTTCCGGTCTGGAGATAAGGACCATGGAGGAGGTAAAGGAAGCAGCCATTGAAATACAGAGACTTGGTGCCGAGGCAGTAATTATAAAAGGCGGGCACGGGCATATAGATAGAGATAGCGCGATAAAGATAGAGATAGCAGCTGGAACTGGAAAAGCAACGGATTTGCTTCTGCTTCATGATGTGGTGGAAGCTGGGGGAGAGGGAGAAAGGAAATTCGTTGAACTGAGCTTGCCTCTCATTGACATTAAACCCGGGAACGTATTACACGGAGCCGGCTGTTCTTATTCTGCGGCACTGGCTGTTGAACTAGCGAATGGTAAAACGTTGCGTGATGCTGCAGCATCCGCGAAAAAGTTCGTCTATAATGCTATATCTGATGGTGACGCTGTCTCTGATATAGTGGTAGTAGACCAGACGCGTGGATTGTTGAAAGATGCAGATAGATATTGGACGGTGGAAAACGTGAAGGAAGCTATAAGAATGTTGAAAAAGGATAAATACTTTTACGAGTTAATTCCTGAGGTCGGTACGAATATAGGTATGGCGATATCACGTGCAGAGAATGAGAAGGACGTTGCAGCGGTGGATGGTAGAATAGTTCGTATGAAAGAAGGTATTGGTATTGGTATGGGTATGAGTATGACCCACGGTTGCGTGGATTTCGGTGTCAGTAGCCACGTTGCACGGATGATACTGGCGATGATGGAGCAGGATAAGGACCGGAGAAGTGCGATTAATGTGAGATACTCGCAGGAGATATTGGCAGCGTGCAAAGAATTAGGTATGAAAATCGGTTCATTTGAGCGTGATAAAGAGCCTGAGTTTGAGCTTGATCCTGAGCCTGATGAGAGATCTAATACGAAGATGCGGACGATGGAGTGGGGGGTACGAGAAGCGAGTAATGAATTTATCCCTGACGTGATCTTTGACCTCGGTGCGATAGGGAAGGAGCCGATGGTGCGAATTTTTGGTAATACCGCAGTGGACGTTGCTGAGAGAGTGAATAGGATTGCGATGTTTGTTTATAAATAAATAATTGTTAGTTACCTACAGTAGAAGAGGAGAGGTGTTAAAAATGGAAGAGCGGGGCATGAGCAGAGAGATGATAGAAGCGATATTGCGAGAAAAGAAGTTGCAGGATTTCTCGTATGAACATATCTTGAGTTCTATGTGCACGTATCCGCACGAGATAGCGGTGTATGCACATAGATTGTTCTTAGAATCGAACGCGGGCGATTATGGACTGTTCCCGGGGACTAAAGAGTTGGAGGACGAGGTTATACAGATGTTGGGAACGCTTATGGGCAATGAGAACGCGTCCGGATACCTCTCTACAGGTGGAACTGAATCAAATATTCAGGCAATACGGGCGATACGGAACAGGAAAAGGAAGGAAGGCGGAGGCATAAGCGATCTGATGAACATAATCGTGCCGGAGAGCGCACATTTCTCGTTTGATAAAATCGCGGACCTCTTGAGTATAGAAGTGCAGAAAGCCTCGCTGGATGCCGAGTTGAAGGTAGACGTGAATTCGGTAGAGAGTTTGATCAACGATAAGACGATCGGTATAGTGGGAATAGCAGGTACGACAGAATTTGGGCAGATAGACCCGATAAAGGAGCTTTCGAGTATTGCCACTGGAAATGAGATATTTTTATTCGTCGATGCTGCGTTTGGCGGATTTGTAATCCCGTTTCTTGAAGAGAGCTATGAGTTCGATCTCTCGGTTGACGGAGTGAGTGCGATCTCGATAGACCCGCATAAGATGGGCATGAGCACGATTCCTACGGGCTGTATTTTATTCAACGATGGATCGTATTTAGATGAGCTGGTAGTGCCTACACCGTATCTGACAACAAAGGAACAGTGCTCACTGACAGGTACGAGAAGCGGTGCATCGGCAGCGGCTACGTATGCAGTACTTAAATATCTCGGTAGAGAAGGAATGAAAGAAGTAGTAGATGAATGCATGAAGCTAACGCGGATGTTAGTGGCTGGTGCGAAGCGGCTCGGCATTTCGCCTGTGATAGAGCCAGTAATGAACGTTGTAACACTGAGTTTTCCGGTGGAAGAAGTAAGAAGAGTGAAAGATGCACTGGAGGAGCGGAGATGGCGAGTTTCTATGACTCGAACGCCAAAATCGCTCCGGATGGTGATCATGCCGCACACAGGTGAAGAGACGATCAAGCTGTTCCTGGAGGACCTGGAAGAGGTGGTGTAGGTAAGTTAGGTTCTACGGTGTGGGGTTCTACGTTCTAGGTTCTACGTTGAGGGGATAGTCTGCTGCAACTTTAAGATAGTCGCTCAGGCTCGTCCACACTCTTGCTCTCGCAAGAGCAAGCCGAATCTCCCCCACCCACCCGCAGTCACACTCGGTCGGCTTCAGCCAGCCTATCGGCTGTCTTCCACAACGCCCTTTGTGTGCCTGTTCCCCCTTAAAGGAATTCTCTTTTGATTTTATTTCAAAAATTTCGCTTGACAATCTTTTTTACTTTATTTTGTATAATTTTGGTAGATTTTATAAAAGACTATGTTTTAATGCTTGACCTGATGAATATCAGGAATCAGGAAGGGATAAAAAGGATAAAGTTTTATGGAAGAAAAAGAAATAATGACAGTCAAACAAGTTGCTGAATATTTACAGATGGATGAACATACCATCTATAAACTTTCTCGGTCTGGAAAAATCCCCGCAATCAAAATCGCTGGACAATGGAGATTTAAGAAAGAAGTAATTGATAAATGGATTAACGATGGTAGCCTTGAGAATTTAAATAAAGAGGAGTAGTTATGACTAAAGAACAAAAATTTTATAATGCGTTGAAAAATATATTTGTAGGAGCAAAGGTTGAAGGCGAGTCCGGCTATATCAATTTGATGCGGATTAAGTCAAGATATTATGAAAAAGGTG
>JACGMN010000123.1 GCA_014061035.1 Candidatus Methanophagales archaeon
AAATTATTATCGCATCACTTACACCTGCCCTTACGAGAGTTCAAAGATTCGTTCTCTGATGAGAATGAAGCGAATATCGCGATAAATTGGCTATTAAGAAAACGATGGGCACGATTTGAAGATAAAGCAGGTGAAAAAGTCCTGACGGTAACAGAAAATACTTCCTGGGAGCGTCCAGGCTATAATATTGACGAGGAGTTTTTACGAATTATGCACGATGCCGGTGAGGCGGAAATAGATGAAATCGTTCTGTTAAAGATGCTAAAAGAAAAGATTGCAGGCTTAGATTCAGATTCAGATTTGAACTTAGACTCAATTGATGAATCACTGAACTTGGACTTGGAGCGTCTTTTAGACGATCTGGTCAGGAAGAGAAGACTGGTAACGTATAATACAGAGATCAAAAGGGAGATAGCGATTACAGACGCGGGGCACGAAATAGTTTCCCGCGGTATCTCAATTGAAGAAGAACTGACTCAGCTTACACCTGAGCTAATAAGGACCGGGTTATGGCGTGATCGGAAATTCAAGCGATACGATGTTGAACTACCATCAAAGAAGAATTATCCTGCGAAGATACATCCGTATCAGCGGATTTTAGAGATGATGCGGCAGATTTTTACTGAGATGGGGTTTATAGAGATAAAGGGTGACCTGATCCAGAGCGCATTTTGGAATTTCGATGCGTTATTTGTACCACAAGACCATCCGGCACGCGAGATGCAGGACACTTTTTTTCTCGGCCGGCGAGAGCGCTTAGATTTAAACGTGGATAAAGATGTAATAAAAAATGTTAAGCAGATGCATGAGCATGGTGGCGCGATAAATTCCACAGGTTGGGGCGGTGAATGGCAAAAAGAGCTCGGGGAGGAGCTGCTGTTGAGAACGCATACCACTGCGGTTACGTTGAAGTACCTTGCATCGCATCCTGAGCCACCGGTGAAGGTCTTCTGCATTGATCGCGTCTACCGTCGTGAGACCGCTGATTCAACACATCTACCAGAATTTGACCAGTTAGAAGGGATTGTGATGGACAAGGGCGTAACATTCACTAACCTGCTCGGTTTACTCACAACATTCTACGAGAAGATGGGGTTCGGTTCGATACGATTTCGTCCCGGCTATTTTCCTTATACCGAGCCATCGGTAGAGGTGGACGTCTATATGCCAGAGCACGGCTGGTTAGAATTGGGTGGCGCAGGTATATTCCGGGAAGAGGTAACGAATCCGGTAGGAGTAAAATATCCTGTTTTAGCCTGGGGTCTCGGTATCGGAAGGCTTGCCATGCTAAGCCTGGGATTGAAGGACATTCGGGATCTGTACCGGTCTGATATCGACTGGTTGAGGAAGACCAGGATATTCCGGTAACCTGAGTAGTTACAAATAATAATATTTCCCTTTATTTTTCTGTTCCCGGTCTTTTGCCGACCCAATCTTATTTATACGTGGTCGTAGCGTGCTTTCATCACGCCTGAAGGTCACACCTAACTCTTTTAAAAATAAATTCATCCCCTCTCGCATCTCAAAGCACCCTTTTATCTCTCCTCGCACTCCGGGCTTGCCGTCAAAGACCATCAACCGGTCACTCAACAGATCAATCAAATAAATATTGTGCTCAACGATCAACATCGCTACCTCTCTTCGTTCCGCATACCGCCTCAATGTCCTGGTCAGCCGCACCTTCTGCTCCACGTCAAGATGTGCTGACGGCTCATCCAGCAGGTATAATAAAGCATCCTGACAAAGGCAGGCAGCAATCGCTACACTTTGTAATTCACCACCACTGAGTTCTTTTATGCTCTTTTCCTCTATCTCAGGTATCCCCAATGGGCGTATCACATCAATGATGTCTGACTCACTCAATCCACCCTCTCTGCCCTTGAGCGAATAGATAAAATCTTTCACCAGCATATCAGATGCTGATGCTGATCCGGCACCTCTTGCTTTTATGTACTGCGGCTTGTAAGAGATGGTAATATCGCGCGATATGCCACTGCTCCCGGTTGTTGGCGAGGTCTCGCCTGCCAGAACTTTCACAAACGTGCTTTTACCAATCGCATTTCGACCGACTATCCCTAATACTTCCCCCTGTTCTATACTGCCAGGTTTCGCCTTTAAGACAAATCTCGCGCCACTATCATCTTCATCACTATCATCTTCATCACTATCATCATAATAGCTCTTCTCAAAACTATCATATTCAATAAAAACGCTTCGTTCGTCACGCTTCTCACGCGGTGGATGAGCAGTGAATTCTATCGGCTTATCTCGTATTCGCACGTTCTCAGCGTGCAAGAATCCGTGCAGATATTCGTTTATTCCTCTGCTCGTGCTCTTTGGCATGGTAACTACGCCATATTCTCCGGGCTCGCCGTAGAGTAGATGCAGATAATCGGCAACCATGTCCAGAATAGCAAGGTCGTGCTCTACTACAACCACTGCCTTGTCAGCCAGGGCGGTCCGTATACCCTTTGCCACCTGCACACGCTGATAAATGTCCAGATACGGCGTTATCTCGTCTAAAAAGTAAAAATCCGCGTTCCGTATCATACAAGCTATTATTGCGACACGTTGGAGCTCACCACCACTGAGCATCTTTATATCGGTTTTCACCGCATCTTCGAGCTCAAACGCCTTTATAAGTTCTTTTGATTTACCTGTCTCGTCTGTAGTTGCCAATAACTCGGAGACTGTCCCATCGAAGAATTTAGGTATCGCATCGACGTATTGTGGCTTATATGAAACCTTAATTTTTCGTTTTGGTAGTTTATCAAAGTAATTCTGTAACTCCGACCCTGCGTATCTCTTTATTATCTCTTTCCAGCGCATTTCTGCTTCTACATCTGTATCTACATTTACATTGCCGAGGTTCGGAACCTGTAACCCAGATAGGATTTTTATCGCCGTGCTCTTTCCTATCCCATTCTCGCCTAACAACCCTGTTACCTTACCTGATTTGGGAACCGGCATTCCATAAAGCACAAAACCGTTTTCACCATACCGGTGCGACTCTTCACCTTTTAACTCCTCAGGTAAGCCGATGATAGAGATGGCAGAGAACGGACATTTTTTTGTGCATATCCCGCATCCTTCGCATAACTCCTCTGATATTATCGGCTTACTATCGCCACCTATGACTACCGTCTCCTCCCCGGTACGCACCATAGGACAGTAGTTTATGCATTCGTACATACATTTCCTCGGCTGGCACTTGTCCTTCTTTACTATTGCTATCCGCATTTCACCGTTTTTTCTTTGTATATAAAGTATAACTTTTACCTATTTAGGACGCAGATTCATAAGGATTTACGCAGATTTATTTTAGTTTAACCGTGTTGATTCTTATCATCTGCGTTAATCTGCGTCCCTAATTTATTTTCTGTTTTCTCGTATTTCATCCTCTCTATCATCTCGCACGCTTTGCAGATGCGTGATGCTGATGCCTCGCCACATCGTTCACACTGCAAAAGCTTTCTACCCGGCAGCCGTGCAGGCAAAAATTCTGATACTCGTTCGTAGCCACGCATCAGAGAATATCTTGTCCCTGGATGCTTACTCTCAAACTCGTTCAACATTCTTTTCACCGTGAAA
>JACGMN010000138.1 GCA_014061035.1 Candidatus Methanophagales archaeon
TAGTTGACGAGGAAGGGAATCCTACCGAGACAGGTTATCTCGTGCATCTTCCACCAATTGCTCCGGGAATGCTTAGAGGGTTATGTAAGGCAGATGCAAGATACGTGAAGACGTATTGGAGCCAGTACCACAACCAGTACTACTTCACAGCAGATAGAGCACTAAGGGCGCCATTTGGAGATATACGCATTACCGGACGGGTGGACGAAGTAATGAAAGTTGCTGGTCACCGTCTCTCAGCGGCAGAAATAGAGGAAGTAATCAATACTCATAAGTTGGTAGCAGAGAGTGCAGTAGTCCCAAAACCGCACGAACTCAAGGGAGAGGTACCTGTAGCATACGTAATACTACAAGATGGAGTTTCCACATCTCAGGACCAGGAACAGGAACTTGAAGACGAACTGAAAGCGTTAGTTAGAGAGAAGATAGGTCCAACACCAATACCTGAATGGATCATATTCGTACCAGATCTACCGAAGACGAGAAGCGGAAAGATAATGCGACGGGTACTCAAGTCCCTGCTATCCAATGCACCTATAGGGGATACTTCGACATTATTAAACCCAGAAGTCGTTGAAGACTTAAAAGATAGAGTGGGCTATACATAAGAATAGCGATATGGATACGCCAGTGCCAGTGCGGTCATCGATAGAAGAGATAGCGGAGTACAAGCCAGGGAGATTGGTAGAAGGGGCAGGAGCTATCAAGCTTAGCTCTAACGAGAACCCGTTAGGACCCAGTCCGGAGGTAGTGCGCGTTATTATCGATAGTTTAGAAGTAGATAGATTGAAGCTGAGCATCTATCCCCGGAAACGTGATGAGGTGGAACTAAGGGCGGCGATTGCAGGGTATCTTGGCGCAAGCACTGACACTGACACTGACACTGACATTGACATTGACCCGGAGTCGATCGTTATCGGCGCGGGCATAGATGGTGTCTTAGATACAATCGTCAAGATATTTATATCTGCTGTGAATGGCGATGAAGCAGTTATACCCGTACCTACGTTCAGTCTCTATGAGACGTTGGTAAAGATAGCAGGTGGTACTCCGCGATACATAACGCGAAGAAGAGATGCAGATTTTGATATACCTCTCACCAAGCTGATCGCTGCATGTAACGAGAAAACAAGGCTGATCTTTATCGCTTCACCGAACAACCCAACCGGTAATTGCATAGCGGAATCAGACGTGCGTGCGCTCGCAGAATCGGTAGCAGGAACGACAATGGTAGTGATAGACGAAGCGTACGTGGAATTCGCTGGTGCGGATGCGGATGCGGATGCGAGTTCAAATGTAAATGTAAGTTCAACGTCGCTGGTGAATCTGGTGAACGAGTACGAGAATCTGCTGGTTTTACGAACCTTTTCAAAAGCGTTTGGGCTCGCAGGGCTTCGTATCGGCTATGCGGTCATACCGGAATGGCTGGTGAGCGTTTATAATAAGGTTGCCATACCATTTTCAGTGAACAACCTCGGTTTAAAGGCTGCTGCTGCCGCTTTAAAGGACAAGGTGCACTTACGGCGAAGCATTTCTGTAGTTAAATCTGGCAGGGCGTTTCTGACGCAGAACCTCCGGGGATTATTCACCGTATATCCGTCTCAGGCAAATTTTCTGCTCCTTGATGTTGCTCCTAAAAGATCGTACGAGGTATGTGATGCGTTAGAGGAGTACGGGATAGCGGTGCGCGATTGTTCTTCATTCAGAGGTGCGGGCGATTCGCTTGTCCGGATAAGCGTTGGCACACGTGAACAGAATGCGAAGGTTGTGGCGGCGTTGAAGGGGATAGGATAAAGGTAAATACGGATATTTTTATCCAACTGCGGAGCTTTTCCGTGCTACAAAGATGAATCCAGTATGAGCAATCATTCTATGTTCTGGACGTATGCTTCGTGCTTTGACCTCCCAGCCTCGCATACCAACCTCATAAATACCAATAAGACGGAAACTATCAGCGTACTTCGACTCTATCTGTTTTGAAAGCTTGAATATCTGCATCACTGTCGGAATGTAGCAGACGAGAATCCCGCCATTTCTAAGCGATTTTTCCACGTGCTTCAGCGCCCGCCAGGGCTCTTGAAGGTCTAATATCACACGATCCAGTTCTTTCTCTTCTATCCCCTCGTACACGTCCATCTCCTTCACTATCAGCTCTCCGGCACCTTCTCGTCCAGCACTTTCTACCGTTTCGAAGAACTCATCTATATTGCTCCTTGCTATCTTCAAGAATTCCTTCCTGCGTTCATAGGATATCACTCTTCCGGTAGCGCCAACGGCACGCAGCAACGCGATTGTAAGAGCTCCGGAGCCTATTCCAGCTTCTAAGACCGTTGCAGCCGGGAATATATCTCCAAGCAATAAAATAGCAGCAATGTCCTTAGGATATATTATCTGCGACCCTTTTCGCATCTTCGCAATGTATTCTGCCAACGTTGGTCTGTAAACCAGGAACTTTTCATTATAACACGATTTTACAATGCTTCCTTCTTCCGATCCTATTATCGCATCGTGCGGAATTGTTCCGTGTCGAGAAGTGAACGAGGATGCCGCTTTTAATAGAATACGATAGCTTCTATCTTTTCGGTCTATCAAATGCACAAGTTCTCCGTCTTTTATCTGTCCTGGCATGGTCTTTATTTTTAACTTAGCTTAGCTTAAGTGAATGAATAATGAGTGTAGATTTATAATTCTCAGTTCACGAAAAATATAGATATTAGTAAACCATACTTTACTAAAGAAATAACTATAAAATAAAAGGAGGTGATCATAATGGAAGAAGAAAAACAAATGTCGGAATTGGAACAGCTGTTCGTTTACGAACATGATGCGGGGCGGCTTGAACTTTTCATTCGAATCGTATATTCGGTCGTTATCGCACTCGTATTGATGGTGTATGGAGTTATAGCAGGAATATGCCTGCTTATTCAGTGGTTTGTGATATTGATACTTGGTCGCAGAAACGAGAGGTTGAGCAACTTCATTAAGGGGTATCTTGAATATACAGTGAATGTGATGGGCTATATTTATGATATGACAGACGATAGACCAGGCATATTTCCGGCGCCGACTGAGATATACGTGAAGAGATTGTAACGAGCATATTTTCATCGATGCTAACAGTCACGGTTCTGGGAGACTCTCCTCCGGGAGGTGGTGATGGCACATCACCGGAATCGATAACAATCGCACCAGATCCAAACGCCGCATTTATGTCACTTATTATGGTGTGTAACGGCTGTATGGGCTGTGGCGGTTGCGGTGATGATCAACCGGCAGATGATGTACCAGCAGATGATATGTCCGCAGATGATACACCAGTAGATGATATGCCAGTAGTACCAGGATTCGGATTAGTAGCTGCAACACTTACATTTTTTGGAGTAGCGGCATTGCTACTTAAAAAGAACAAAGACTAAACCCAACATATAACATATAATGGAGATATGAGATTTTCACTCATCCTCTCCGTCTTTCTTTTATTTTCAAATAATAATAGTTTACAAGTGAATTTTTTTGGATTGAAACAATTGATGTTTATTACTGCTGACGCATAC
>JACGMN010000141.1 GCA_014061035.1 Candidatus Methanophagales archaeon
CCACGCCAACAAATTTAGCAAAGGTATCATCTACATACCGTATCTTCTTATTCTTGTCGATAAATATTAAATGTACCGGATCAGGTATCTTTCTGATCAACTGGTGGATAAGTTCTTCGTGTCTTCTTCAACTCAGTGATATCGGTAAGTACTTCAAGAGCCCCTAGCAACTTCCCACCACTATCTTTTATTGGGATACAGGATATAAGGTGGTACAGCTTATTACCCTTGTAATCAATGATCGGACCCCTTATTTGATTTATTATTGCCTTGTCCCTACCGATTACACCACGAATAATGCTCTTCTCAACGCCAAGAATCTCTTCCGGTTCTTTCCCTATGACGTCTTCACCTTTCGCAAATCCTCTAAGTTTTGCGAATTCATCGCTGGCATAACTGATTATACAATTTGTATCAACAAAAAAGAGACTTGATGGGTAAGGTATATTCTTAAGTATACTGTGAGTAAGCTCTTCCTGATTCACACGTTTTGTGATATTGGTTAATGTCTCCAGAGCTCCTATTATCTTCCCTACTTTATTCTTTATCGGGATACAGGATATAAGGTGGTGTAGAATCTCTCCTTTATAATTTATAATTGGGTCCCTCCGTCTGTTTATTATGACCTCTCCGGTTTCGAGTACACCACGAATAATGCTCTTCTCAACGCCAAGAATCTCCTCCGGTGTCTTACCAAGAATCTCATCTCTACACATAAATCCCCTAAGTTTTCCGAATTCGTCATTTGCATACTGTATTATGCAATTTGCATCTACATAGAATATACTTGAGGGATAGGGTATTTTTCTGAATATAGTATCGATCCAATCTTCTCTATCTCTAATTAGCCTCGTATCTTCGCGCAATTCCTTAAATATTGAATAACACAATATCCCAACGATCAGAAGGGCAAGAGCACCCCATACCAGCTCCTCAAAAGGCATCTCGGTATATCTCGTGATTAGGAATATTAATATTATCAAGAGAAAGGTGCTAAGTATTTTAGGTAATACATTCTTCCCAAAACTTAATTCTTTGATCTCTAAACTTACTTGACTCATCTTTTTTTCAGGAGTTCATAGTTCATACCCTGCCCACCGGCATTATATACAACGGCTGTTCATCATCTGGTAGATTCAATACCCTTTTCACTTCTTCATCGTGAAACGCTCCTACAACTACGGTTCCGAGATTCAATGAAACCGCTTGCAGATGTACATTCTGACCCGCATGCCCTACTTCCATGTGCACGTATCGTATACCCCTATCCCCGTACCGTCTAGTTGTTCGCTCGTAAACCGCGGAGAAGACTATGCTAACTGCACCTTCCCTTACCCACGCTTGCCCGAGTGCAGCACGACTCAGTTCCACCCTTTTATCGCTTTCTAAAACTCGTACCAGCCTATGTCCCTCTGGTTCATACCTATAAACTCCAACAGGAAGATTTTTTACATCTCCGACAACGAGATAAACCTCGAGTGGGTACGTAGCACCTGCAGATGGCGCTGTTCTACCACCCCAGGCAGGGGCAGTAATCCCCTGTGCAGCCCACAACAACTGTGATACCTCGGAAAGAGTCAGCGGCTCGCCAGTATAGTCTCTTACCGATCTTCTCCTCAGTAAAGCCTCCTCGATCGAGGTCTCGCTATCCTTTGCAGGTACTGGCAGATCTACTATTACCTCATAAAGTTCTTTTTCTATCGTTACCGGCATCTCTTCTTCTACCTCATCTTCTAATAATTCAAATATAATCGCACCACTTATAATTATAGTAATAATTATAGCAATACCAGTACCGATTATAAACCTCATCTTTATCATCTTTCGTAACTACTCAGGTTCAAAGTTCCGGGGTTCACGGTTCACGGTTAGACCGGTGAAAATTAAACGGTTCAAAGATATATCTCAAGAAATATGAAGAGCGCAAGCTTGACAACCGTGAACCGTGAACCGTGAACCTGGCAACCTGAGTAGTTACGATTTCTTCTTATCCAAAAAAGCTCTCACCCGTTCTTGCGCGTCCTTTGTCTTCAGTGCTGCTTCAAAGCATTCTGCTTCGTA
>JACGMN010000077.1 GCA_014061035.1 Candidatus Methanophagales archaeon
TACCCTTTTTATCTCCTCCCAGACCTTCAACTTCTTCCACACCCAATCCTTTGTTTATAAGTTCAAGGATATATGCTTTCATCGATATGTCTCTATCTATAGCTCTTTTCCTTATCGTCTTATGCAGGTTATCCTCTATATCCAAATTCACCTTTACCATTTTTTCTATCACCATTATAACCATTACTTTTTCACCTTATATATTCATCTTATATACCATATATACAGACTCAGGTTCAAGGGTCGGGAGTTCGCGGGTCGGGAGTTCACAGTTCAAGGTTCAAGGTTAGACATATAAAAATCCCAAACTCTAATTTCTAAATACTAAACAATTCCAAAATCCAAAATCCGAATATCAAAACTTATACTGGATCCATGAACCGTGAACCCTGAACCCTGAACCCTGAAAACCCTGAACCCTGAACTTAAATACTAGTAGAACAGTTATTAACACAACAAAAATGGCACTTGGTATTATTGGTGGGACATCTCTATTTGATACGAAACTTCTTGGAGATGTGATGATAGAAAGAAACTGGAGAGTGGTTAAGACAGAATACGGCACTGTTCACCTAAATCTCTTTTCTACTATAGATTCGCAAGAGATTGTATTCCTCCCTCGACATGGTAAGGATAGAAATATTCCACCGCACAGGATCAATTATAAAGCGAATATTCGAGCATTTAAGGACTTAGGCATTATGGAAATCATCGGGATTACATCTGTTGGTAGTTTAAAATACAGTATAAAACCACAGTCCTTAATCGTTCCACACGACTATATCAGTCTTGGAAGCGGTCCCACTTATTATGACTACGAACTCGTTCATGTTACACCATGCCTGGATGAAGGGTTGCGGAAACACATAATAGGTGCTGCACGTGATGCTGGCATTGAGATCATCGAACGCGGCGTGTATTTTCAGACCACGGGACCACGGCTCGAGACAAAAGCGGAGATAAATTTTATGAAGGATTATGCAGATATTGTGGGAATGAGCATGGCTTCTGAGGCTACGCTTGCAAGAGAGGCGGGGCTCAGGTACGCAGATATAAGCACTGTAGATAATTATGCTCACGGTATAATCGATGGTGAAGCGTTAGATTACACGGAAATAGTTGAAGCAGCATCGAAAAACATGGCGCGTTTGGAGAGTGTGCTTCAGAGGTTGATGGAAGTTATCCCACACATCCCCACGGATTGAGCTGTTCTTAAAAAACGGAAATACTGAATTGAGAGAAATTATCATACATCTTCTTCAAAGACATCCAGTGCGGAGCAAGCACGGCACTTCACACATCCTGCCTTGCTTCGTTTCCATGAGAGACCGGCATCTTTTATAATTACTGCAACTTCTTCATATATCCGCTTCATTCTCTCAAACCTTGCAGGAACTTCGTTCTCCAGATCGCTTCCTGGTATCGGTCTCAACGAGAGAACAAAGGGATAAACACCAAGTTCTGCTAAAGTTCTACTTCCTTCTATTACCGACCGGTCATCCTCCCCCAAGCCAACGATGATGAAACTGCTCACTTGATTCTCGCCAAATATCTCTACTGACCTTTTCCATACCTCTACGAACCTATCTGACCCTATCCGTGCCTTTGCTGGCGATATCTCTCTCAATACCTTCTCATCAAAACTTTCGATATGGACTCCAACGGTATCGACACCATTCGAGTATAAATCCTCTATAAAGCGAATCTCATCAGGTGGTTCGAATTGTACATGAATAGGGAGTCCGGTAAGGTCTTTTATCGCAGATGCACACTTTGATAAGACCCTTATCCCCTTATCTGCCACTCTCATCGTTCCCATTGTCAGCGTAACATGCGTCACATTGTCGAGTCTCTTTGCCGCATCTGCAACCTCAGCAATCTCTTCTGGCTTCTTCACTGCTGCCGCTGTCCCTTTCTTTCTGGAAATCCCGATACCACAGAATTTACATCTGTCAGGCGTGTTCCAGTAGATACATGTCTGTACAGGAGTGGTAGCGAGACAGTCCTTGCCATGGAGCAGTGCAATCTGGTTGTAAGGTATTCCCGCTTTTGTTTCGAACTCATAAAACTTCGGGACCGGAGATTCTATTGCTGTAACCACCGCATCGTATAGCTTTAAGATGCCGCTCTCACCCTCTAACTCGAGACTGTATGGTGAGTTCTCGACAAACTTGCTCGTAGTAGGAACATTCGCCACCGTATCGTCAAATACGAATATCTTTGCCCCGGCAGGTCCGGCTCCGCCTATTCGCCCTTTATCGCCTTTTAACACTCTTATTCCACTGCTTTGTATATCCACTTTCAGGTATTTACGTTCGTCCATAATCACTACAATCCTCGCATTCCGGATTTCTTACTACCTCGATCTCATCAAGACTCAAATTTAATCCGTCCCATAGTAAAAGCTTGTTCTTCAAGAGTTCGCCTATCCCCAGTATATACTTTATTACCTCTGTTGCCTGCAAGACTCCGATAATGCCTGGTGTAACACCTATTACTGGAAAAGTATTTGACGGTGACAGCGATGCTTCTGGAAATATACAGCTCAAACAAGCGGTCTTTCCGGGAATTATCACTGTAACCTGCCCTTCAAATCCATAGATAGCACCGTAAAATAGCGGAATATTCTTTGCTAAGGCTGTTCTGTTCAAGATATATCTCGTAGGGAAATTATCCATCGCATCTATTATCAAATCAGAGTCACCCACGAGTTCAATGATATTCTCTTCGTATATCGTCTTTGATATGCACTCTACTTCAATATCTGAATTTATCTCCTTCAGTTTCTCTTCAGCCGATTCCGTCTTTCTCTTCCCTATATCCCTATTCCAGTGCAATATCTGTCTGTTCAAATTACTTAGCTCTACCGTATCATGATCGACTATCCTTATCTTTCCAACACCTGCAACCGCAAGATATATTGATATGGGTGCGCCAAGACCGCCAGCACCTGCGATGAATACCCTTACATTCTTCAGTCTTTCCTGTCCTCCTTCCCCGATTATTCGTATCTGTCTGTTGTATCTCTCCAACTCTTTACTTGTTAGCATTTTAACCTACC
>JACGMN010000130.1 GCA_014061035.1 Candidatus Methanophagales archaeon
CCGCAATCCAGACAGCACTCAACCTCGGTTCGATCCTTGACGCCACCGCTTCAAAAAAATCTGCTGTATCGATATCGGAAGTGAGCGAATTCGCATGCTCTTTTGTTATCGAATACTGCTTGATGAATCGTAACTTCTTTTCATCCGGAAGTTCAGGTATTTCCTGCCGTACACCTTCTATATAGTCCGTAATATGAATAGGCACGAGGTCTGGCTCCGGGAAATGGCGATAGTCATGCTCAAACTCTTTCGTCCGCATAGAGAGCGTTATGCCGCGCATCTCGTCGTAATGCCTTGTCTCCTGCCGAACAGTAAGCCCGCGGCGCAACATATTCTTCTGCCGGGTTATCTCAAAAAATAACGCCTTCTCCACACCTTTGAACGAAGATATGTTCTTTACCTCGGTTCGTTCTCCGCCTTCTATCGATATATTTGCATCGACGCGCATCGCGCCTTCTAAATCACCATCAAAAACGTCCAAATAGCCCAGGATACTCTTCAACTTACCTAAAAATATTCGTGCTTCCTTCGGCGACTTCAGGTCCGGCTCTGTCACTATCTCTACCAGCGGTATCCCTGACCGGTTATAATCAACCAGTGCGTATGATGCAGTTTCTGTCGTTCCTTTATATACCAGTCTGCCCGGGTCTTCCTCTATATGCACCCGTGCTATCCGTATTTCCCGCTCTTTCTCTTTGTATTGCCCCTTCGCTTTACCTTTCACTTTCCCGCCATTCTCATTTCCACTACCGCTTTCGCTTTCTATTCGCACTAATCCGCTGAACGCAATAGGGAAATCATACTGCGTAATTTGAAAACCGCGTGGAAGGTCAGGATAATAATAATTCTTCCGGTAGAATATTGTCTTATGCTGAACGCTGCAGCCAAGCGCAAGTGCTATTTTTATACTATATCGTAATGCACGCCTGTTTACTGTTGGCAAGGCACCTGGTAACCCCAAACACGTTGAACAGACATGCGTATTAGGCTCAGCGTTCTGATAGTCAGTAGAGCACGAGCAGAATAACTTTGAGTTTGTAGTAAGCTGTACATGACATTCTAATCCAATTTTCACATCCATAAGTTTTTATATATTGGATAAGATATAAATGGATAAAGCGAAATGAGGATAAAGCGAAATGACGACAGTATACGATGTTCCACCAGATAAACTGGTAGAGGTAGTAGGAGCGAAGTTGAAAAAGAACAGGGCGATTACACTGAAAAAATGGTGTGTGAATCTTAAAAAAGGCGTAAATACAGAATTACCGCCGCAAAATGAAGATTGGTGGTGGGTGAGATCTGCCTCGGTGCTCCGGCAGATATATCTACACGGACCGGTTGGCGTGGCAAGGCTGCGGACACGTTACGGTGGAAAAGTGAGAAGGGGAGCGAGGAAAAGTAGGTTCGGAAAAGCGTCCGGGAAGATAATACGAGAGGTGCTTTCGCAGTTAGAACGTGCAGGATATGTAACAAATACGAAAAGAGGACGGAAGATTTCACCGGAAGGGCAGAAGTTTCTTGATAATACTGCGCATGAGCTGAAGCTTAAGATTAAGCAGGGTGAAAGTAAAAGTGGAGGTGGAGTCTGAAATGGGCGGTGATAAAGAGTTAGAGGCGATAAGAAGGCGGAAGTTTGAGCAGGTGCAGCAGGAACAAGCACAAGTGCAAGCAGGATCTGTGGCAGAAGAGCAGAGGAGGCAGGAGATAGAAGATGTAAAGAAGAACCTTCTCCGGCAGATTCTCACCTCAGAGGCACGGGAGCGGTTGAATACTATTTGCATGGCAAAGCCTGAACTAGCAGAAAAATTGGAGAACCAGCTCATAGCATTAGCGCAGACAGGAAGAATAAAGGGTATGATAACTGATGAGCAGTTTAAAAGGATTCTACAGCAGATAATCCCAAAAAAGCGCGAGATCAGTATAAGAAGGATATAGCAAAAGATAGATGCAGAATAACGATGCAGAATAACAATATTTCTACGATAACAATCCCAAAGACGCATCCTCGATACAGGTCGTTATTAAAACGTGAAAAAATCGTAGCAGGTATAAGAGCAGGGATAACCAGCGAACGAGGCTTGATAGCGCATGGACGCGGCGAAGCCTTTGATTACTTGATCGATGAACAGACGTTACCGGCTGCGATGATAGCGACAGAAGTCGCGTCTGCTTTATTGTTAACAGCAGATAAGCCGGTGATCTCAGTGAATGGAAATGTTGCTGCGTTGGTCCCGGAAGAGGTGATAGCGCTGAGCGAGCTACTGAACGCACCGTTAGAAGTGAACCTCTTTTATTGGAGTGAAACGCGAGTGATGAAGATACGAGAGCACTTAGAGCGGCACGGCGCCACTATCACTAACGTGCTTGGTGATAAAGCAGATGCGAGAATACGTGGACTCGGAATAGAGCATGCACGCGCAAGAGTTGCTAACGACGGCATATATACTGCTGACGTTGTTCTTGCACCTTTAGAAGATGGAGATAGATGCGAAGCACTCATCGCAATGGGGAAGACAGTGATAACTATCGATTTGAATCCGTTTTCAAGAACATCTAAGTATGCTACAGTGAGCATTGTGGATGATATAGAACGTGCTATAAAGAACCTTATCTCGATAGTTGAAGATAAAAAGAAGAAGAAGAAGGATGGATGGATGGAGGAAGTAGCTAAGAGTAAGAATTACGATAATGCTGAAAATTTAAAGGAAGTTATTAGAGAGATAGTGGCGAGATTAGTTATTCGCTCATCTCCTCTTTCATAACCGATAGGAATCGCTTCGATACTGCATCCTCGACTAATTGTATAATTGTATCTTTATTCTTCGATCCACCGAAGATACCGAGCGGTATTTGTGCAGCAGCCATCGAAGAGTGCCCACCTGCGGAACCTAAGTCCCCAAATGCCCGGACAAACGAATCGCCGATATTCACACGTATATCCTTACTCCTCCCGGAAACGCATATCATATCTTCTACCAATCCGATCACTACAACCGTTGAGATCCCTTCCAGATTTAGCAGATAATCTGCCGCCTGTGGAATAGCATCAAGATTTGCCACTTCTCCTACATTTGTTATCAGATAGCTCCCCTTTATCTTCTTACGCAGTATCGCATTTCCTACTACGTTCAGCATTTCTGTGGACATAGGTGGCGTTTCTATCTGCTCTAAAAGGTCCTTATCAGCCTTTAAATGCAGGAAAGAGGCAGCGGAAAAATCCGAGGGATGCGTCCCGCGTTTAAAGCTACAGGTATCTGTTCTTATTCCATGTAAAAGTGCTGTCGCCAGGACTTTATCGACCGGTATGCCCAAATCCTGCAGATATCGTGTCATTATCGTTGACGTTGAACCGTTATCAGGCAGTATCGCGAGAAACTCAGCAGATATTTTTTCTTTAGTATTACTCGCAGAGTGATGATCTATGATGATCTTTAGATTGCTGCTGCTGTTGCTGTTGCCGTTGCCTTCTGTATGCTGCGGTAAAGGATTGTGTTCACCCGGAACCGCGGCATCCACAAGCGCCAGCATACCATAGCTCTTTAAATCATCCCTGTTCTTTATCTGTATCATCTCTATCCCCAGGATGTTTAAAAAAGCGCGATTTACATGGTGCCCTACATCTCCCTGGTACAATATATCTGCTGGTACACCAACGTGCTTCGATATTTGCCTTAGTGCGAAAGCAGAAGCTATTGCATCGGGATCAGGGGTATCATGAACTACAATACCTAACTTCCCAGCCTCTTTATCCTTCAATTCTCCTATCATCGAGGTCAATTCTTTCACTTTCCTCATAGATTTTGCGCGCGCCAACTGCTCTATCGCCGTTCTTGCTGCTATATCTGGAATTGACAGAACCAGATCAACGTCTAACGCTTTTAGATCTTCTTTATCTGCGGGATCAACTACCCGCACTATCAGAAGAGCACCCGGTACCTTCTCTTTTATATTGCTTACCGCTTTTTTGTTTCCTTCGCTATCATTGCTAACGATAAAAACCACTTCGGGCTCACCCGCGCTTATGATTTTATCCGTCGTTTCCGGGTCGCGGATGTCGCCAACGAAGGCTGTAAAATCCTCTTCCAATAGTACTTCCACCTTCTTCTCATCTATGTCAACGATGAGAATATCTAAGTCTAACTCACGTTTTTTCAACTCCTTTGCTACTGCATAGCCGATTCTTCCGCAACCAAAGATTACTTGCAGCACTCTACCATTCTTTTTCATCCTTCAGTTTGGCACACCTTCTTTAGTCTTCATCTTATCTATCAATCTTTCCTTTTTAATCGATATAGAATATAAATATAGTGTAGTAAGGTTAAGGGGCTATGTGCTGTGCTATGCGGTATAGCGATTGGGAAGAGATATATAAGGGGATAGCGAAAGATTTTGGTTTTGATAGAGCGAAAGATGATGAAGCGGCGCGAGTAGCCGCGGATATTATGGCATATAAAACGATAAAAAGAACTGAAAAAACCGTGGAAGAGGCAATAGAAGAACTTATAAAGGATAACAAAGTGATAATTTGTGGTAATGCACCCTCTTTGGAACGCAATGTGGTAGGTACGGCAAAGAAGCTTGACGGTCTTCCCGCGGCCCAGAAATATATAGTGATAGCTGCAGATGGTGCAACTTCTGTTCTACTCCGTAATGGTATAATACCTGAGATCGTATGCACTGACCTTGACGGAACTATTACAGATATAATTACTGCAAACAGATTTGGTTCTATAATCGTGGTGCATGCGCATGGCGACAATATGTGGATGCTGAAGAGGGTATTGCCTGCCTTAAATGAGAACGTGCTCTGCACAACGCAAAGTAAGCCGCTTCATAATGGTAATGGTAACGTGCAGGTCTACAACTTCGGTGGGTTTACTGACGGTGACCGGTCTGTGTTTCTGGCAAAGGAATTTGGTGCACGGAGCATAGACCTGATCGGGTTTGATTTCGATGATAAGCAGGTAAGTGAGCGAAAAAGGAAGAAGCTGAAGTGGGCAAAGCGGTTGATTGACGATATTCTGCAGAAGCAAGTAGACGAGAAAGAATAAATTTTATAATCAGACGCAGATGTATACAATTAAAAAGAGAACCAATATAGTTCATGGCTTAGTCCTCAATCCGCTCAAACAAGTGATTAACTATTCTTTCGGTAACGTCAATACCGCAGGCGAGTTTTATACCTTTCCCTGAAGGTGTTGCATTGACCTCGAGCAAATATAACCGGATTTCACCCTCTGCCTCCGCCTCTATCAGGTCAACACCAGCGAAATCGGTGCCTACCGCTTTCGCGGCGCCTATTGCGAGTTCTTCCATCTCTTCTGTTAGCTCACACTTGACAGGTCTGGCACCCTGGCTAAGGTTACTAAGAAATGAACCTTTCTGCGGAATTCTATAGATCGCACCCAATATTTTTCCGCCGAGAACAAAAACACGTATGTCCCGTCCGAGGTTATGCACGAACTCCTGCAAATAGAGCACTCCTCTTTCCTTCAGTAGCTCTGCGAGTTTTGATGTTAAATTTAAATCGGGGTCGGGCGGAGACTGAGGATGCGAACTTTCAAGCTTGAGCTTGATTATTCCTTCTCCTTTACTGCCAAAGATCGGTTTTACGATTGCACATCCAAATTCCTCGATCGCTTTCGCCGCAATCTCTAATCTAGACGTGATCGTAGTGCGTGGAATAGGGAGGTTCGCCCGTTTGAAGAGGTAGAACGAGAAGAATTTGTTTGCTGCATTCTGGATTGCAGTGGGGGTGTTCATAACAGGCATGGAATCTTCAAATAGTCTAAGCAGGTCGAACTTAAAGGATAGTTGTTCCAGTGTGAGACCGATGCCAGCATCTCTGACAATAATAGCGTTGATATCTATGTTTTTTGAATCTGAGCCGGCGCCGGCGCCGGCGCCTGCGTCTGCGTTAACGTTAAAAACTGAAAAATCAGAATAAGAGATAGAAGCGCTTAGCGCCGATAGGTTAAGCGGTACTGCGATTGCTCCACGTTTGCGAATGTTGCTCAAGAAAGCTCTCGCAGTCCAGTCATAGGGGTCGGTTATGACTACACCGATTCTTGCTGCCTTCGTACTTTTACTTTTACTTTTACTTTTACTATCCAACATTCCGCACTTTAGATACACTTCCTGCCGCGAAGTTCAGCAAGCCCTTCTTAAACGCACTCAAACCAGAACTGCGGAGGAAACAGCAGGGTTTGCCACGCGATTTGCATACCTGCTTCACCAATCGACAGGCGTTGTGGCTGTTTATATCCACGGGACAGAATATCACATCATTTCTGTCAATGATGCTTACTATTGCGTTTTTGCCTCGCTCGCAATGCCCAGAGTGATAAGTAAATTGACAGCCAAGAGTTTCTGCCAGTTCCTTGTAAGACTGTTCGAGTGACTCGACCCCGCCAACATACGCAATTCGCAGACCGTTAAGCTGAGGCTCTTCAGAGCAATTCTCGTTATCAGAACTGCTGCTGTTACAGGTACCGCTACGGCTACAAACAGCATCTACGGACTTTTCCTCTACTCTTGACATAGACATGGACATTGGCGTGGGCGCGGACATGGACATGGTCAGCCTGACCAATCTTGTCTGCTCCTTTTTCAGCTCCTTCAATTCTTCTCTTAATACTGTAAGTTCTTTCTTCTGCGTATCGATCTGCTCGTAAGCCGTTTCTCCACCAAAATCGTTTAGTCTTCTTTGCAATCGCACATTCAACCGTTTCTGCTCTTCTAATTCATGAATGAATCTATTTTTTTCCTCTTTGAGTGATTCTCGCTCCGAGATTAATTCATCCTTTTTCTGTTCCAACCGTGCATACTTCTGCTGCCATTTTTCATTTGATTCTGTAGCTCTTCTTAACTCGTCTATTATCGTTTCTACGTTCCCGCCCGGCGGCAACTTACGTGAGAGTGCATCGTAAACTCGTAACGCCTGCAGCTCTCTCATCTGAAGAACAGCGGAGAGCGTCGACTCGATCTCTTTATCGCTACCTGCATTACGTGCTGCGAACCAGATAAGAGCGGCGAGTGGGGTATCTTTTAATTTTAAGCTGTTCTCGGCGCTTACTCCACAGTTGCCTCTATCAAGGAATGCACATATCTCTTGCGGATCTAAAGTTCCCACGCCTTTCCTGTGCGGTGTAAATTGTTTCTCCAGCAGCTTTTCCACGCTCTTAGCGTATTGATTTCGCGACGTGCATAGCTCAGCCAGGTGCTGGATTATTTCATACGCTGTTGGGGACTGGTTGCGGTGGTCAAGCTTCAACTCACGGAATATTTTCCGAATCTCATTTTCATCGAGACTCAAGCCTAAGATCCTACAGACTGTGGTAGACCGAAGCTCCCATATCCTTCTTTTACTATTACTATTATTATTATTGCTATTGCTATTGCTATTTACACTAATGCTTCCATCTCGCTTTTTCCTTCTTTTTCTCTCCGCCATTTTTTTTTACTACTCCATCCACGTTTAAGGACACTCTAACTATATGATATGGATAATAGGAGTTAGGCTAATAAATAAGATGCCCTAAAAAGGTTTGGTTTAACGAGAAAACCCGAAATAAGTTAGGGTTTGGCGATTCTGCAGAATATTTCGAAGTCTTCACGCCATTGCTGATAACCCTCTGCTGACGTCACGAACAGGACGAATTTTTTCAGTTGCTCTATTGTTTCGGGATTCAGTTCGTGCTCGATTATGCATGCATCTTTATCCGCTATCTTCTTTGGCACTTTCAATATTTCAAGGAACGCTCTTACCGTTTCGTGGCGGTCTTTAACGACACGCGCTATTGCTCTCCCCGACGGGGTCAATTCCACACCATCATATTTTTTATATTTGACGAGACCCATATCGTCCAGTCTCTTTACCATCTCTACAACACTTGGTGGTTTCACATTTAAAGCAGATGCGATATCCTTTGTCCTAGTGTGCCCTCTCTGTTCTGCGATCTTCAGAATAGCCTCGAGATAATCTTCTGCTTTTTTACTCACCATACATGATATTATTAGGGTATCCTATATTTATAGTTATAGTTGGATATAGAATAGTTATAGTTGGATATAGATGAAATGAACAAAAAGACGATATGCTTCGATCTTGAAGGACCGCTGTCACCGCAAGACAATGCCTACGAGGTGATGAAGCTAATAGGAGCAGAAGGTGCCTCTATCTTCGAGGTTATAAGCCGGTACGACGACATTATATCTCTTGATGAACGCGAAGGCTACGAACCGGGCGATACGCTTGCTTTAATCGTGCCTTTCTTTCTCTTGCATGATATAACTGAGTACGATATAGCACGTGTATCCGCGCGAGCAAAGATAGTAAAAGGTGCAGAATACCTTTTTAAACGGCTACACGCTGAAGACTGGGATATTTATATTATATCTACCAGTTACGCGCAGCATGCGTACAACATTGGTAATAAACTAGGAGTCCCCGAGGACCATATTATATGCACAAACTGTTCTTTTGATTTTGAAAAGAAAAAGAAAGCTTTAGCAAAGAAATATTTGCATACCGTAAAAAAAGCGGAAGAGGACATACTTGCACTTACGCTTTATTCAGAGATTGAGAGCGACAATACGGAACAGGAACGTATTGTAAAGCGGCTGGATGATTTCTTCTTCCAGCAACTGCCTGCTCTGGGTTTTGATATCTTTACTACACGTGTAATGGGTGGAGAACGGAAAGCAGAAGCAATACGGGCGATTGTGCAGGAGAAAGATATTGCATTGCACGATCTAATCGTTGTTGGCGACAGCATTACAGATTATAAGATGCTGAAAGAGGTCGCGACGCACGGCGGTGTAGCGGTTGTCTTCAATGGTAACGAGTATGCTATTCCGTATGCCAATGTAGGTCTGGCATCTGCCGATATCCGGTCTCTTTATCTCGTATGTGACGCGTTTGAACGCGGTGGGAAGCGAAAAGTGATGGACGTGGTGAGAAACTGGGAAGACGATCAGCGAGATTTAGAGGATGATCCTGCGAATATGAATCTTTCTATCTCCTATTTCCATAATCTTGAAGATGCAGATCAGCGGAGACGTGAGGAGATAATAAAGATACATAAACAGTTTCGGATGCAGGTGAGAGAAGACGCTGGGAAGCTTGGGTGATGTGATATTTGAAAAGTAAGAAGAAGAGTTCATGAAGGAATTAATGAGCAGTGTTGACGTAGCAGCGATCGTAAGCGAACTACAAGAGCTTGTAGGTGCACGGCTCGTAAAAGCATATCAACCAGGTAAAGAAGAGATACGCTTGAGACTACATCAGAAAGAGAAAGGCTCGCTTGATTTGATCCTTGAAGCAGGTAGGAGAATACATCTCACCAAATATAGGAGGCAATCGCCGCGAATGCCGTCTAACTTCGCCATGTACACCAGGAAGCACCTATGCGGCGGCCGGATTGCGCGAATAGAGCAGCTTGATTTTGACCGGATAGTAGAAATAACCATAGAACGGTGGGATAAGAAATTCAGGTTGATTGCCGAGTTACTGCCACGTGGAAATCTCGTAATCACTGATGAAGAAGGCAATATTATGCTACCGTTGCGAAGAAAGAGCTTCGCTACACGTGAGTTAAAAGTACGAGAGAAATATGAGCGACCTCCATCAAGAGAGAACCCGCTGGTCATGAGCGAGTCGGATTTAAAGAATCTCTTCATCTCTGCACAGGCATCTCAGGATAAAGGCGCGGGAGCGAAAGCGAATGTAGATGTGGTACGGGTTCTTGCGTCTGCGTTGAGCCTGGGCGGTCTGTACGCAGAAGAAGTCTGTGAGCGAGCAGGTATTGAAAAGAATAAGAGCGCTGACAAACTTACAGAAACAGAGATAAAAGCGATTCATGAGGCAATACAGGCACTGCTCGAGCCGGTACGGATATGGACGGGGACGGGGACGGGGACGGGTGAAGCTGATAGAACCCTGTTGAGAGCGCAGATCGTATTAGATGATGGCAAGAAGGTGGATGTCCTTCCTTTTGACCTGAATGCGTATAAGACCAGCGAGAAGATCTTTTTCGCTACTTTTAATGATGCCGCGGACGAGTTCTTCAGCATGCAGATAGCAGAAGAAGTAGAGGAGAAAGCAAGGACAGAATACGAGAAAGGGATCGGGAAGTACGATCATATCTTGAACGAACAGCTCGATGCAGTACGGAAATTCGAGCAGAAAGAGGCAGCGAACATAAAGAAGGGCGAGCTTATCTATGCGCGGTATCTTGAGATAGAACGGCTGCTCGCGGAGATGGAAAAGGAAAAGGCGGAGAAGCGAAGGGTGGTCACATTGAGACTACCAGATACTGATCCTGATCTCTCACTTGAGATCGATAGATCGGTCTCGATACATAAAAATGCGAGTGCGTATTATGAACGTGCAAAGATCTTCAGGAATAAGAGAGAAAGAGTAAAGCGTGCGATAGAAGAGACAAAAGAACGGATAAGAGCAGAAAAGGAGAAGGAAATAGTTGTTGATGCGGAACTCATGCCAGAGAAGAAAGAACCGCAGATCAAACGTGTAAAAGAGGAGTGGTACGAGAAGTTTAGATGGTTTAAGACCTCAGATGGCTTTCTTGTCATTGGTGGCAGAGACGCAACGACGAATGAGATGTTAGTGAAGAAATATATGGACTCAACAGACCTCTTCTGTCACGCACAGACTGATGGTGCACCGGTTTTAATAGCGAAGACAGGCGGCAAGAGCGTTTCGGAAGCGGGGTTGCAGGAGATAGCACAATTTGCCGTCTCATATTCAGCGCTCTGGAAATACGGGTTCTACGAGGGTGAATGCTATTGCGTCACCGGCGAGCAGGTGAGTAAGAGCCCGCCGTCAGGTGAGTACATAAAGAAAGGCAGTTTTATGGTTCGTGGCAAACGGCAGTATTTCAAGGCGGCGTTAGGGCTGTTTATCGGTATCGATATCGATATCGGTATCAGTAATGAAAAGAAAAAGAATAGATTGGTCGTAGGTCCTGCCACAGAATCGCAAAAGAGCATGCTGACTTCGTTCGTAGAACTTGCGCCTGGTGGTGAGTTAGAGAAGAACGAGCTCGCAAAAGAGATTGTGAAATTCTTCGTTGACTCTGCAAAAGCTGAAGACAGTGAGAGGGAGGAGGAGGTTGAGCGTATAGTCTCTTATGAGAAGGTCTTGAGGTATCTCCCGGCTGGGAAGTCGAGAGTGATAAAAACCGTATCATGTCAAAAAGTAACTCCAGGAATTACAAAATAATTTTTACTGCCAATGGTATTTTATCCTTTGCTGACGGGCTTTACTATCCTTTTTTAATTGGTTTCCTTTATGGTCTCGGCGGTATACCTTTACTTGGTACCGGGTTAGGATTGGCTCTAATCTTTGAGTCGATTGGAAGTTATTTTGCCGGAAAATTGGCTGACAAGTATGGCACGAAACCTTTTTTCATAATCTCTTCTGTTGCCAGCATTACTGTTTATATCGCGTATCCTCTTCTCCCATTTATTGACGAAACAGGTCGCAGTTTAATGCTTTCTGCATTGTTTCTAATACTGATTATTGATGGGATATCAGATGGATTTTGGGGTACAGTTGAAGCAGTTTATCTGGCAGATATTACAAGCAAGACTACTCGCGGAAGCAAGATGGGTTTTTACTGGGGAGCAGGAGGACTCATAACCGGAGCAGCTATGTTTGGCGCCGGATTTTTAGGACTTTATATTGATTTTCTTACTTTGGCACTTATAGTCGTTTCCATCTATTTTGCTGGCGTTTTTATACTGTTTCGAATCAAAGAGATGTAGTCTCGTGTCAACATTGTATTGTAAGGTCTGACACCTCATCCCTTAATTTCATTTTCTCTGTGGACTCTGTGGCTATCAACTATTGGCTGAATAGTTACTTCATAAAATCCGTAACTACTCAGGTTCAAAGTTCCGGGGTTCACCTGTCTGCGTGCGGACACGCACAGGCAGGCGGTTCACGGTTAGACCGGTGAAAATTAAACGGTTCAAAGATATATTCAAAGATATATCTCAAGAAATATGAAGAGCGCAAGCTTGAGAACTGTGAACCGTGAACCTTGAACCTTGAACCTTGAACCTTGAACCTGGCAACCTGAGTAGTTACTAAAATCCTAAGATATCCACGATCCTTCCTAACTCCGCACCTGTGGTCTCATCTCCGGCAGCATAGCCTTTTGTATTCGCGAGTAACGCAGCGCCTATTACTGGCATGCCGCAATTAACACTTCCTATTCCCACAGGTAACTCGAATATCTCTTCTAAAAATTCTAATT
>JACGMN010000144.1 GCA_014061035.1 Candidatus Methanophagales archaeon
AAGGTCTTCAGCAGTGCATCCGGCATCTCTCGGTATGCCCTATCCCTCTCACGCCAGTTCTCGTTGTATCTGTACTTCACCATAAATGATACTTATATCCTCGCTCAATAATAATTCTACACGCTCACTCACACTTCGGTTTCAGAGTTTTGAGAAAGACTAATCTGTGGCGATGTGGAATATAATCATCCATTTTCATCTAACCCCACCAACAAACACTCCTCAGAATTGTTATTACTGAGCACATACTTATAGCTCTCATATCTTGCTTCTCTCACTATCGGCTTATACTTCTCTAAGATTCCTGTCAAGTTCTCAATAGAAGGTATGCCATCAGACCTATACGAAACCACAATAACGGCATTTTGGAATTTTTTAAACAGTTTGTTAAACGCCGTATGAATTTTGTTTTTATCACACCAAACTGGTTTATTATGCTTTATCCTTCTATGTTTGCTCCGGTAGTCAATCATATCCTTCCATTTAGGATAATTCACAATACCCTCAAGGAAATGATAAAATTCCAGATAATCCACGCCAACGCTCTCTTGGGATATGTAAGGTGTATCAATATAAACGAGGTCGAACTTGCCTTTTATATCGAAAAAATCGAGATTTAACGCTTTGTTTTTGTCCTTTCCATTAGAAAAAACACACCCGTTCACTTCGTTTACAAAGTTCAAGAAATGCTCTTCAAATGGCGTATCCCACGTTACTTTGTTACCAAAGCTTCGTTTTACATCAGAGGTCCGCATGTAAAGGTTTTTGCGATGAAAGAGATTTTATGGACGCTTTATGATGCAAGACTGAAATAATGCATAATAAGCCAGTGCGCGCTTGTAAAAGCCATCCAAATTTTCGATGTTCCTGATAACCATGTCGAGCCATCTGTTCTCCTCATCGGTATAATAAATATCCGAAAACGTATCATGGATGAACGTGGGATAATTGATGTCAGGATGAGGTTGAAGTAAAAAATCTATAACGTCCTTTGATAACTTCACCGCATCGTTTTCTATTAATGCCGTGCCGATGTAATAATTGGACTTTACTTTAATATGTCATTATAATTAATAGACCTGCTTACCTTTCATTTTCAATAAATATCCGACGATTCCTGTTCCGCCGAATACGTCTAAAGCGCTTTCAAATTCGATGTCTTGTATGCTCTCCCAGATCCATTCGACTATCTTCGATTTGCTCCCTTGATAGCGAGTTGTTGGGAGGGTGTAAGGCTTAATTAAATCCCCCATAAGCGTTAATTGCGATGTTTTTTCAATCATCCTTATCACCTTTTACGCCTTTTTATACTCAAAATACTCCTTTATATTACGATAGGGCGGCTTTGGCAATTCAAGTACTCGCGCCATATCCTTCGTCAGATAATACATCCAGTAATCATCAAAGACTTCTATTCCGTATTTTGAAAAGATGCCAGAGCCACCCCTCATTTGTTCTATCTTTGTCGTGGAACCTATATTTTTGGTATTGCCACTTCCTGGTCTATCGCTTGCGATTTTATACTTCTCCTGCAGGATAAATTCAATATCCTTTATAACAGATAGGATTTTTTTGAGATCACCGATAGAATAAATTTTATATTCATCTACACGCTCAGCCTGCTTCGCATATATAATTCCAAGCACGTAATGCTTCTCGTATTCGCCGTATGGAAACGTAATATTCTTTTTACTGGTTCTATCCCGGAAATAACCTGTGAACGCACCAAGCGTAAACCCTGACGCCGCAGTTTTTGATGTTCGATATGTGCTCTTTATATCCAGGGCTATCTTCTCGCCGTTATTTTTGTCAACAAAACTGATGTCAGGATAAAAATTCTGCTCTTTGCTTAAAATAATCTCAAAATCATTTTCCTATCGCAAACTGCTGGATTTTGGAAATAGCATAATCTCCAAAACCTTTGAAATCACCTTTGTATCAAGAGAAATCGTGTAAACATTCTTAAAAAATATCTATAAAGCCTTTTACCGTCCAATTACCATCAGAATCTTGAATATCGCAAAGATATTGGTTCAAATACTCCGAGAGCTTTTCTCTAAAATTGCCTTTATCTACGTTCATCATTTAACAATAACTTTAGACTTTAATGAAAAATCTGCTTCTTTTGCATATCCTCAAGGTCATAGCAGAGGTATAATATCCCTCATCCCTCAAATTTTCTTTTCCTTCATCTTTTACTTCTCTATCACCATCTCCTCCACGGCGATCCCAAAATGACGCGCTACTTCTGTTACGTACACTAAAACCTCATCTCCTTCCTTCAAATCAACTACGGAGATCGGCTTATCTGTCCCCATCAACTTTATCGTCTCTGCATTCTGAAGTATAACACTACACTTCCTCTTCTCACTCTTCTCAACCTCAACCTCACCCGCACCCTCAACCTCTGCTTCTACAAGCATTAGCGGTCGCTTCTCTATCTTCACCCTGCCGACGACTGCCGTTCGTGCCTTCCCCTCGGCATTCACGATCAAGACATCGTCACCAGATGAGAGTTCCGATAAATACCGCGTCTTCTCACCTACCAGCACATACGCATAGACCGCACCCGCATTTACTCTGAACGGCCTCGCTGCTACATAAGGGCTCTCTTCTGATTCAGAATGCACAAGGAATAGCGCAAAAGACTGCGAACCGACTAACATCCCCTCACCACGGACCATCAGTGAGCAGGTATCCACGCATACGCGGTCTCCCATCTCAAGCTCCGTGATCTTCGTTATCTTCGCTATTGATAGCGGTATAGTGCCCATCTTGCTCGCATCACGGATTTCTACCGCTCTTTTTATCTCCGTGAGATCATCAGTATCTATAAGAACGCCATCTGCACCATACTCAAGCGTTTCAAACGCGGTTCGCGCCTCTTCGGCGCTCTGCACACCTGCTATCACTTTCACTTCCTTCTGTTGTAATTCAGCAATGATATTCTCCAGTGGAATTATCTTCCAATCCTTTCCTATTACGATCAGATAATTACAGTAATCCGAGATATCTACAGCGAACCGTTCATACTCCTTACCGCTTATTTCCACATACCCTGCATTGATTTTACTATCAGAAGTCCTCTTCAACGCACCGGAAACACTTGATCCACTTATTTCTTCCGGAATCTGCTTTTTCCCATCTCCTTCACTTCCTTTTCCATAAACAATAATATCCGCTCCTTCTCCTTCTTTCGACTCTACCGTAAATGCTGCTATCTTTATACGCTTTATACGACCCAACTCCTTCACCTTTGCTACGTCCTCTTCTTCTACAAGCACGACATCAACCCCGGATTCCAGACCTGCCGTAATCCGAAGCTTCCTCGCATCCCACGTGCCTGTATCAGAGTCGGCTCTTACCCATACCTCTTTCTTCTCGTTCATCTCCCTCTCCGTATCTTAAGTTTAAACAAACCGTAACGTCTCTAGATTCATAGGTGCGACCGTCTCTATATTGAGCTTCTTGTGTATCCCGCTTGCTAATGCCATGCATTTGTCGTTCTCACCATGCATACAGATGACCTTAGACGGAAGTGGCCGTATCCGCTTCACATATTCAATCAATTGATTACGGTCAGAATGTCCGGAGAAACCATCTATTGTATTTATATCCATCTCTATTTTTATATTCCTCGTCTTACCTCCATCAGAGAACTGCATCTCTTTCCATCCCTTCTGTATCCGTCTACCGAGCGTTCCTTCTGCTTGATAACCAACAAATATAAGCGTATTCTTTTCATCGCCTGCCAGCCCTTTCAAATATTCAATCACCGGACCACCGTTTAACATTCCTGAGGTAGAAAGAATGATCGATGATCCATCTTCTTCTATCACCTCTTTCCTCTTCTCGGCATCGTCCACCTGGACAAAAATATCAGATAAGAAAGGGTTCTTTCCCTGAAATATAGAATTCTTCAGGTTCTTGTTGAGATATTCGGGATACGCGGTATGGACTGCCGCCGCTTCCCACATCATACCATCTAAATAGACCGGTACTTCTGTCTCCAATTGCATTCTCTCCAGTGCTATCATCACCTCCTGCGAACGGCCAACAGCAAAAGCAGGTATGATAACTTTGCCACCCTTTTTTATCGTCCGTTCTATCTCATCTTTTAAATTCTTCTCCGCTTCTCGTCTCGATGGCTGCAGGTCATTCGTGCTACCATAAGTAGATTCCATGACCAGCACGTCCAGTTGTGAGAAATCATTGAATGCCGGATCGAAGAGAAACGTTCGTTCATACTTGATATCGCCGGTAAACGCGATATTATAAAGCCCCTTTCCCACGTGGAAATGTGCGATTGAAGAGCCCAGTATGTGCCCTGCATTGTGAAATGTTAGTTTCATATCAGGTGCTATATCTGTTACATTGTCATACTTCAACGTGATTATATGCCGTATCGTATCTCGTATAAATGACGATTTATACGGTATCCTCTTCCCCTCTCTTGCCGATACCTCTATATAGTCAAGTAGCAGGAGCGACATTAGGTCTCTCGTCGGCTGCGTCGTGTAAACGGGACCGTCATACTCGTACATGAACAAAAGAGGCAGTAAGCCCGAATGGTCAAGATGTGCATGCGTTATTACTACCGCAGTTATATCTTTTATCGGCAATACTTCAGGCACATACAGATACGGTGTTTCTTCTGAGCCAACACTCACGCCGCAATCTATTAAGACCTTCGTCTTCGGTGTAGAAAGCATGAATGAATTCCGTCCTACCTCTCTGCATCCCCCTAAAGCAGTTATCCGCACCCACTCGTCATTTTTTGTCTTGATCTTATCACTGTATATCTGTCGCCCAACCCTCTTTAAAAACTCCTTCCTGAATTCGCTCTCCTCCCTCAGATATCTTCTTATGTTCTTTATTGTCGTAGATTGTATCGGCGGTGCTCTGATAACGTTTGGCCGCCACCCTATCACCTTTGCAACTTCTCTCAGTGTTGCTCCGTGCGTGCCTATCACCAATCCTGGCTTTTCCGCTTCTAATGTGACCTCTGCCTTATCCATATCAAAATAGATATTTTTTATGCCGCCTTCCTCGGATATAATCTCGTAAATAGCCTTAATAGCTTTGTCCTGCTCCATCAGTATATTGCTGCTGGGTCTGACCGATATTCTCTTCTTCAAATCCTTCGCTAACGTTCTTACTATCGTGCCATCGTCGACGAATGCCTGCATCTCCTCAGAATATATTACGAGTTCAGGTCCTTCGAATTCCACACCGGTAATGCAGACATTATCCGGTAACAACGTTACTATTCGCGTCTTCAAGTTCGAGAGCGTTTCTTCTGCTGGCATTGTCCATCAATCCATCTATAAATCATCTCAGATTCAGGAGTTCACGGTTCAAGGTTCACGGATCTAGTATAAGTTTTGATATTAGAAATTATGGTTTAGGATTTTTATATGTCTAACCGTGAACCGTGAACCCTTGAACCCTTGAATCAACTAGGAGAATTCCTTATCTCCGTTACCTTCTCTTCGCGTAACGTCACATATTTATCCTCAGTTATCTGAACTACTTCTATCTCCCCACCAGAGGCGCTGTCCCTTCTTATCGCAGAATACAATGACTGTATCGCGAGCGCTGTCCCTTCTTCCAGTGACATATCTTTTGAATATCTATCTTCCAGAATACCATAAGCGATAGGAGAACCTGAACCAGTAGCTGCTATTTCTTTCTCCTCGGTATTGCTCCCAAAAAGGTCTATCGAAAATATATGCGCTCCATTTCTGTCCATTCCTCCGAGCAGTAGTTGCACAATATACGGATAGAACCGCTGACCGTTCAGCACATTGGACAATAGCGTTGCCGTTGCTTTTACCGTCATAGGCTCGCCTCTTCGTACTTTATAAAGCTTCGTTTCCACTGTCATTATTCTGATCAGCGCCTGCGCATCTCCCATTATCCCTGCCGTTGTTATCCCTAAACGGTCGTCTACCTGATATATCTTTCTCGCATCTTTAGAGGCAATGAAAGAGCCCATTGTCGCTCTCTTCTCGCTCGCCAGCACTACACCTACGCCACCACCGCAGATCAAACCAACGGTCGTCGTTCCCTTCTTTACCTGATCCATTATTTCCATTTTCTATATCCCTCCATGAGTCGTCGTTAGCTTCACGTGTTTAACCCCTTTTAAGCTCATTATATTCTCCGTTAACTCTTTTATCTTCTTCGCATCGCTCTGTATCACTATTATCTCAAAGCAATTCTCGCCATCTAAATGAATATGTGTTGACGACTTTATCATGCCTAAAAAATGATGCTGCACTTCTGTTAACTTATCACCTAATCCACGTTGACTGTGGTCATATATATAGGTTACTGTCCCGATCTCATCACCTGATTCTCGTTCCATCCATTCATACTCTATTATATATGCTCTGATCGCATCTCTTATCGCTTCAGACCTTGATGAATACCCCCGCCCGCCGATTATAGTGTCAAACTTGCTCAACAGATTTGACGGCAAAGACACCCCTATCCGGGTCAATCCACGCTCTTCTTCCATTTTCATCACTCTTCTCCTGGTTCTGATTCTAATTCTGATCCTGATTTCAACTTCAATTCCGACATTAGCCTTATTATCTCTTCAACCTTACAAAAGGCATTTGAATTCTGTTTTTTTATACGTATAACTTTCGACTGAAAGCCCCTCTCCCTAAGCCCTCGCTCCAGCTTATCTTCATCGAAATCCTGATCATAGCCTATTGCTACTATATCTGGTTTTATACTATATAAAGGATCATACATATCTTTTTCGCTACCCAGCATCGCTTTATCTACCATCCTCAACGCTGAAACCATCTTCAACCTCTGTTCCTCAGGTATAATCGGTGTTCTTTTTTGCTTCTTCACATTTACATCTCTTCCAATAATAACAAAGAGCTCATCACCCAATCTCTTCGCTTCCTCTAAGAAGAGTAGATGCCCTGGGTGAAGTAACTCAAATGTGCCCGTTGCTAGAACCCTTACCATCGTAGTTCTTCTCTCGTTCTCAGCTCATCCTGCTCCTCTTCCTCTTCCTCTTCCTCTTCCTCTAACTCTATTTCTACTACTTCCAGCTTCCTCTCTTCGCCTTTAGAATCATAACATTTCCAGTTATCTGCTTCATAAGGGTAGCATGTGATGATATGATAATCTCCCGTTTCTGCGAACATCAGCAAATCCTGCTCCGAGGGTTTCGTAGATGACGGGTGTGGATGGCTATGAACAGACCCGATATAGGAAAGACCTAATGGCATCATATCCATCTGTATTACCGCGTTTTCATCTGATGAAACCGTACCCGGGAGAAAAAAAACGTATGCTATCAGATTCTCATCAGCGCGCAGCATCCCGATGAATTCTAATGGATGTGTAGATTTACTAACTTCCAGAATGAAATCCAGTGTATCGCTTGCTATTCCCATAATCTCTTTCCCCCTATATTTACGCATCGTAAATCTTTTATGTGAGGTTAAAAACAAACCGTCCTTCGGTCTTTACTTCCTCTACTGATGGCAGCGTCCCGAATTTCGCGCGGAATATCAGGTCTACCACGTCATAATTTAAGACTTCTGCTATTCCTACTATCGATGTCGTTGGTCGCGGATTCACGTCTACAACGTATGCCTTCCCATCTGCACCCAATATAAAATCTATCCCCACATATCCTTCGCCGTGAAGCATGGTTACCACTTTCTTACTAATGCGCATTATCCTCCCCTCTGCCTCATCTCCAATAGAATAAGGAATTAGACCTCCTTTGTATCGCAGACGTCCTCCTTCCTCCTTTATAAATTGTTTGTTTATTGTTAACGGTAATATAGAGGATTTGCCGGCAATGATGCTGCTGCTTACATCGTCCCCTTCAATAAAATCCATGATTATATGATTATGATCAGGACTATTATTGTTATTGTAAAGAGATAGAGTTTCATGATCTTTCTCGCCATTCAGTATAAAAATGCTCTCCGCTGCACATCCATACCGCGGCTTACTCACATACCTTTGCTCTTCATTCTTCTCTACTTCGTCCATTGATACAATCCCCGGTACTGGTATTCCTTCTTCGCTTAGAACTTTTGAGGTCAACAGCTTATCAGTACAGATTTTTACAAACTCTACCGGGCAGCCCAAATTAACAGTATTCGATTCTACAAGCTTTGTAAGCGCATATAACTGATCATCAGGTGCAATAACGATACCCGCATCGCTTTCTTTTGATAATTTATCCACCGCCGCCTCAAAATCTGCTTCCGCTTCCGGATAGACAACCTCATATCCCTGCCGCTCAAAACCATTCTTTAGCGTTGAAAGCATCGCTTTTCCTTCTCTTAATAACGATGCACCCTTATTCTTATTCTTATTTTTACTATTTCCACCGCCACCTCCAACCGCATACTCGGCAATCAGTATCTTCATCTCCAGCTATGCTATTTACTATGCAATGATTATACTCACCGCTTGACTGGCGTAAGTGATTTTCCGTGTTTTTGCGCGAGTATTGCTAACGCGATGAGAATATTTACAAAATGGTCATTGTGCAGGGCTTTACCTAAGTCCTCTTCCCAGCTCGCCTTTATTGAATTAAATCTCTTTACTGTTGCGTCCGCGATTTTATCAATATTGGAAGAATAAACAACCGTTTCTGTCTTGTCGGGCACTGCTCTTTTGGGTTTCTCTACTTCTACTTCTACTTCTTTTTCTTTTTCATTCTCCTTTCTCTTACTTATCTTGCTTAGCATCTCGGAAGTATGATAGCCCAAAGCATTTATCGCTCTTACCACTGAAGATCGCTTTATCGGAACCGCCCGTATCCTGTTCTCAGCTTCCAGAATCTCTTCCACGGTTATCGTTCTATTCTCTATCCTT
>JACGMN010000145.1 GCA_014061035.1 Candidatus Methanophagales archaeon
TAATTCGGTGCTGCTACACGAGATGATGAAGGAGATCAAACCCCTGTTGAAAGAAGGTTTCCCAGGCCACTGGGAGGAGATATGCGTTCTTCTGCGGAGCGTTTTTGATAAACCTTTTTTTAAAAGGTTGCAAAGCGTTTTTTGATAAATCTTTTTTAAAAAAGATTTACAGCAAGGTCTACCATCTTGAGATGTGTGGGCGTCGCATGATTACTGAGGTTCCAAAGAAGGTGAGGGATCTGGATGAGGTACTCGGATTGAATATGTTCCCTAAAATGATTCGAAGTTAAGGTTAGTATTAGTCTGTTCTTTAGTCTGTTCTGCAAGAATCTCCTTTATCTCTTCCAATATCGCCTTTAACGACTTCACTTCTGCAAACCATATCTTTTCTGTTATTTCGTTGCAACTAGCTTTATAGAGTATAGAAATAGAATCTTTAAATGCAGTAGGCAGAGATGGCGGCTTATTCTTCACTAATTTCTTCCACCCTATTTTATCGACCTTCTTCGCTTCTTCCACCGCTTCATACCATGATGTTTTTCTGTAAAATATCCTGGCAATCTCTTTACTTACAGGTAACCCGTTGTATGTAAACCGTGACTCGTCCAGAGTACCAAACGCATCGACCACCATCAGGTTTCGGTTATCATCAAATCCAAATTCTACTTTACCGTCTTCGTTTACGAGTCCTATTTTTCCTACTTCGCGGGTGATGAGCTCATTGATGAGCAGTGTTATTCTCTTAATCTCTTCGACTTCATCATCGCTTAAACCCGCGATCCGCTTCGCCTCTTCCCAACTGAGGTATCTATCACTTCTCTCAAATTTAGTAGAGACGTCAAGGAACGGTTCTTTTAAGACCTGCCCCGGATACGGGAATTCAGTCAAGCCCAAATCGCGCAATCTCAAACTTCCATCTCTTTCTTTCAATCGTGCGAAGACGCTTGAACCATCGGGAAGTGAGTTGCGATAGATCACTTCAAGAGGAATGAGGAAGTTCGCCATCTCTTTTTCTTCTCTGTAGACAGAATAGTTATAGCCATAGTCATAAGTATTTCCATTGATTTCAGGCGTTAAAACCCGCAATAGCTTAATTTTCAACTGCGATTGTGCAGATTTTAACTCTGATAATCTCTTGCTATTGCTCTTGACATCGACCCCTACCTCTACCCCTACCCCTACCCCGACCTCGCCTTCTCCTTCTTCTTCTTCTACTAATCCAAGGTAATGTGTCGGTATTCCCATTTCTTCTAATTTCTCAAAGAAGTAGGCGGTGGTAATGCAGAGAGCTGCTCCTTTAGCCTGGATCTGGTCCGGCATCTCCCCCCAATCAAATACTGAATATCTGTCAGAGAAGAAAAACATGCCAGTGCCTGTTCTGTTCTTATCCGGCTCCTCAATGACTATAAGATCCTTTACACTGTTCTTCCTGGTCTTAGTCCTCATCGTCAATTACTTTATATTCTGCATCTACTATATCGGTACCGGTACTGGTGCCTGTACCTGTGCCTTGATCCTGCTTCGGTTCTTCACGTGGACCTGTTTGTTGTTGATACATACGCATTGAAATATCCTGGAATGCACGGGTCAGCTCTTCCATCTCAGCACGCATTTTGTGGTGCTCTTCGGTCTTTATCGTATCTCTGAGCCGTTCTATGATTGCACTGATCTTTGTCCGCTCATCACTCGTGACTTTATCAGCCAGATCCGTGAGAGACCTCTCAGTGGTATAAATAAGACTCTCTGCCTGGTTCTTCGTTTCAATAATCTCATGCCGCCTCTTATCTTCGTCTTCAAATTGCTTTGCGCTCTCCATCATCTGGTCTATCTCGCGTTGTGAGAGTTTTGTTGATGCCGTGACCGTGATCGCCTGCTGCTCATTCGTACCACGGTCCTTTGCAGTGACGTTCAATATGCTGTTGGAATCAATATCGAAGGTAACGTCAATTTGAGGCACGCCACGTAGCGCTGGTGGAATGCCCATCAGATGAAACCTTCCCATGCTGATATTATCGCGTGCAAATTCTCGCTCACCTTGCAGAACGTTGATCTCGACACTTGCCTGATTATCTGCCGCGGTAGAGAATACCTCGCTCTTCCTCGTTGGGATCGTCGTATTCCGCTCGATCAATTTGGTAAATACGCCGCCTAACGTCTCAATCCCGAGCGAGAGCGGAGTGACATCGAGAAGCACAACATCCTTGACTTCGCCTGTTAAAATACCTACCTGTATTGCAGCACCTATCGCTACACATTCCATCTGATCAATACCTCGCTCGCCTTGAGTGCCGGCGTAATTCTCTACAAACTTCTGGACTGCTGGCATCCGCGTCGGTCCGCCGACGAATATTATCCTGCTGATCTCATTCTGAGTGAGTTTGGCATCGTTAAATACACGCTCTATTGAGCCTTTACACTTTTCAACGGTCGGTCGCACGAGCTCCTCCAGTTTCGACCGCGTAAGCTTCATTACAAGGTGTTTCGGTCCAGACGCGTCAGCAGTAATGAATGGTAGATTTATATCGGTCTCAAGCACGTTAGAAAGTTCTATCTTCGCTTTCTCACCGGCCTCCCGTAATCTTTGTAACGCCATTCTATCATTCCGGACGTCTATTCCCGATTCCTTCTTGAATTGCTCTGCTACATGATCAACGATTGCCGTATCCATATCTGTTCCACCAAGTTGTGTATCGCCACTGGTGGCTATGACCTCAAATACGCCTTCACTAAACTCCATTATCGTTACGTCCAGTGTGCCGCCGCCGAGGTCAAATACCAGGTCTTCTGCTCCTTCTCTGCCTTATCGATCCCGTAGGCAAGTGCAGCCGCAGTAGGTTCGTTGATGATTCTAACGACTTCTAAGCCGGCAATCGAACCTGCATCCTTTGTTGCAGTCCTCTGATTGTCATTGAAGTACGCGGGCACTGTTAAGACCGCTTTATCAACTTTATCGCCGAGAAATGCCTCGGCATCGGTTTTTATCTTCTGAAGCATGAATGCAGTTATCTGCTGTGGTGTATACTCCCTGCCATGAACCCTAGCCTTATAGTCACTCCCCATCTTACGTTTAATTGCAATTATCGTACCGTCTGGATTGGAAACAGCCTGTCGCTTCGCCGGTTCTCCAATCAGCCGCTGTCCATCTTTAGTAAATGCCACATACGAGGGGAATGCTTTGCCACCAAGACTTGTTCCTTCAGCACTCGGTATGATCGTGGGTTTTCCACCTATCAGCGCAGCCGCAGCCGAATTGCTCGTTCCTATATCTATACCTATTGTTCGTGTTCGTGCCATCTTTCATCACCAAATCTTTTATAATCCTATCTTTTATATTTATAAATTAGCTTGACTTTGTTACAATTCACAATCAATTCCACCCTGCAATGATCAAGATCAAGAACAAGAACAAAAACAAGAACAAGAACAAGAACAAAAACAAAAACAAGAACAAAAACAAGAACAAAAACAAGAACGAAGCTACAAATACAAAGATAGAACAAATCTGTAAGGCGGTATTAGATAGGATAAGACCGGAAGAAGGAGAGCGGAGGAGCGTAAAAGCCGTAACAGATCGTATAATCGCGAAGATAAACCGGAAAGCATTGGAGAGAGGTATAGATACCCACGCAATCTCCGTAGGTTCAACTGCGCGAAATACCTGGATACGTGGGGATGAGTACCGTGGAGATATAGATATATTCATTCCTTTCCCGGCGCATCTATCAGAAGAGGATTTAAAAGAGAAAGGACTTGCACTTGCAAAGAGCATCTCCGATAGATATGAAGAACGGTACGCCTCACATCCGTATATCCATGCCTACTTTTACGATGAAGAGCGCGGAACAGAACATGAGGTGGACTTAGTGCCCTGTTTCTCGGTGAAGAACGCATCAGTTTTAAAATCCGCAGTGGATAGGACTCCGTTCCATAAAGAATATGTAGTGAAACGAATACCTGGACTTGAAGATGAAGTGCTCCTGCTCAAGCAGTTCATGAAGTCTCTGGGCATTTACGGCTCTGAGCAGCGTCGAAAAGGTTTCGCAGGCTATCTTTGCGAATTGCTCATCCTCCACTATTCTTCGTTTGTAGAACTCTTAATCGACGCATCGCGATGGAAATATGGCAAGCGAATAGACCTGGAAGGGGAAGGCACTTACAAAGGAAACGGAGATTTGGGTAAAGGTAAAGGCCCGGACCCACTCATTGTGATCGACCCGGTAGACCCTAAGAGAAATGTAGCAGCGTCGGTATCAGAGTATTCCTTCTGCAGATTGATAGATGCTGCACGTAGCTTCCTGAGAGATCCGGATATAAACTTCTTTTTACCGCTGGACGAGAAACTTGAACCGCTGAACAAGGCAGAATTCATGAATCGCATGAAAAAGCGTGGAACAGAGCTTGTGATGATCGTCTTTGATGCACCGGACGTAGTCGAAGATGTCCTTTTTCCGCAGTTACGAAAAGCCGTAGCATCTATTACCATTCTGATAGAACAGAACGGATTCGTAGTCTACCGAAGTGACGTGCATGCAAGCGGAGGCAAAGCGTTCTTCTTGATCGAATTGCTCGTCTGGACGCTTCCGCGGATAAAAAAGCATTGGGGTCCGCCGGTCACAATGAGACACCATTCTGATGCGTTTAAAAAGAAATATGCTGCTACAGATACTAAACCCGGAGATCTGAATCGGAGACTGTTTATAGAGAATGGCAGGTACGTTGTGGAAGTAGAAAGAAGATATACTAATGTGGTCAGCTTACTAAAGAACGAGTTGAGGACGTGCAGTCTTGGGAAACAGGTTGCAGAATCGATAGGTAGCGGTTATGAAATTTGGGGGAATGACGAGATAGAGAGACAGTTACAACTCTCCAGTGATCCGGATCATAATCTTGATCTTGGTAAGTTCTTCAGAGAGTATTTTTGCGGGATTTAATTCTTAATTTCTCATATTCGAAAGCAGCTTTCAGTATCCTATCTTCCTCGAAATGTTTACCTACGATCTGCAAGCCAACCGGTAAAGTGTCTGACGATACGTATCCGCACGGAACAGAGATCGAAGGCACACCAGCCAGATTAATCGAGACCGTGTTAATATCTGCGAGATAGAGAGAGAGCGGGTCTTTTATCCGTTCGCCCAGTTTAAAAGCGACAAACGGCATAGTCGGCATCATTAATATATCGTGCGTCTTCAATGCTTTTTCAAATTCGGCTTTTATCAGTGTGCGGACTTTCAACGCCTTAAGATAATATCTGCCGTAATAGCCCGCGGAAAGTGAGTACGTCCCAAGAATGATCCGCCTTTTCACTTCAGCGCCAAATCCTTCAGCACGTATCCGCGAGAACGTCGTATGCCAGTCCTCATCCGTGCCAGATCGAAGCCCGTACCGGAGCCCATCAAACCGTGCAAGATTCGATGACGCCTCAGACATTGCAATAATGTAATACGAAGCAAGTGCATATTTGAGGTTCTGCATGCTTATCTCCTCATAGGTCGCACCAGAATCCTCAAATACATGTATCGCAGCCCATACTGACTTTTCAACTTCCCGCGAACAGCCCTCAAAGAACTCTACGGGAACGCCTATCCGCATACCGTCAAGCTCATTAATCTCGCTCAGGTTTAGCCATGAGCAGCAATAATTAGTATTTGTATTTGTATTTGTATCTGTATCTGTATCTGTATTTGTACCACCATTATTTTTTAGCTTCACCTGTGTACTGTCCCGGTCATCTTTTACAGATATAACTTCTAAGAGCAACGCAGTATCTGCTACCGTCGCCGCCATTGGCCCAATCTGTTCCAGTGAATTACCATAAGCAATGAGTCCGTAACGCGAAACAAGCCCATAAGTTGGCTTTAGACCTACAATACCGCAGAACGAAGCAGGGCATCTGATAGAGCCACCGGTATCAGAACCAAGAGCAAGAATTGCTTCTCCTGCCGATACTGCCACAGCACTACCGCCGGAAGAGCCACCCGGCACTCTGGTAGTGTCATGCGGGTTCTTCGTCGCTCCATAATAACTTGTCTCTGTGGACGTACCCATACAGAACTCATCCATATTCGTCTTTCCTATGATTATCGCTCCTTCTCGCTTTAGTGCCTCTATCACAGTCGCATCGTACGGAGGTACGTAACCAGTAAGAATATTTGATGCGCAGGTAGTTTGGATGCCCATTGTAGAGATGCTATCCTTGATAGCGATAGGCACGCCGAGCAATTTTTTCCGCTCTAATTCCTCTTCTCCACGTCCACGCCGCCGTTTATCCACGTCTCGAGCAGTTTCAAGTGCGTTCTCTTTGTTTAACGTGATATAAGAATTCAAATCGTTTTTTGCTATCTGTTCATAGGCCTGCGATACCAATTCCTCACAAGATATAGCTCCACTTTTTATACCTGCTACTACCTCTATCGCAGTCAATTTTAGCATCTCACTCATCATTTTATCCTTTCATCTCAGTTAGCTTTATATTATAGTGTTATAAGGGCTATTAGGATAGAATAGTGCGGAAATAGGTGATATAAAACTAAGGATGAAAACGAGATCATTGTGCCCGCGAACTCTCGAAGTCGTTGATGCAAAAGTATATGAAAAAGATGGCAGGATACTTATAAAAAAGAGCTGCGAGGAACAGGAACAGGAACAGGGCGAAATCACTGAGATATACTGGTCAGATGCTTCGCTCTATAACAAGTTTGCGAGATGGCAATATGATGGTGGAGGAAACGCTGGTATTCAAATCACAGAAAATACCGGCAAAGGGTGCCCTTCCGATTGCGGGCTCTGCCCAGAACATAAGAGTTCAACGTTGCTTGCACTTATTGACCTCACGAACCGGTGCAATCTACGCTGCAAGACCTGTTTTGCCAATGCTGCTGTCTCCGGTTACCATTACGAACCGACAATGGAGCAACTGGAAGCAATGATGAAGCTACTTAGGAGTGAAGTGCCACCGTGCCCTGCGATCCAGTTTGCAGGCGGCGAACCATTGTTGCGAGAGAATTTCGTGGAGATTGTGAAGATGGCACGTACTCTTGGCTTTTCTCAGATTCAAGTAGCGACGAACGGTTTAATAATGGCAAAGAGCATAGAATTCTGCCGTAACTTAAAAGATGCGGGTCTGCATACTACATATCTGCAGTTTGACGGTGTGACTGAAGAGCCGTATAAAATATTACGCGGCGCGCCGCTATTAAAAACGAAGTTAAAGGCGATAGAGAATTGTAGTTCTGTGGGAATGAAAAGCGCCGTGCTTGTTCCTACGCTTATGAAAGGTGTGAATGACGATCAGATAGGAGATATGGTACGATTTGCGAGTGAAAACTTGCATATAATAAAAGGAGTGAACGTGCAGCCTATCTCTTTCGAAGGCAGAGTGGACGAAGCAGACAGGCAGAAAGGCAGAATAACGGTTCCTGATTGCATTAACCTTATCGAAGAGCAAACAGGTGGTGAAATATCACGCGAAAGCTTTTATCCTGTACCATTTGTCCTTCCTATCTCCCGGTTCGTAGAGGCGTGGAAAGGGACTGCACAGATAAAATTCAGTGTTCATCAGCATTGCGGTGCGGCAACGTACGTGTATATAAAAGACGGGAAGTTTGTACCGATAACCGAATTTATAGACGTTGAAGGGTTCATGGAGTTCTTAAAGGGGAATGCCGAGGTGCTGGACGGGTCGAAGATCGGTAAACTGAAGGCAACAGCATCGCTTATATCTGCGGTAAAGAGATTTATCGATAAGGATAAGGCGCCAGAGAAGGGCTTCGATCCACTTACTTTACTTACAAATATTCTGAGTACCGGTGACCGCGAAGCGGTTGCTAAATTTCATCGTAACTCGCTTTTTATCGGTATAATGCACTTTATGGACGCTTACAACTTCGATCTAGAACGTGTGAAGCGATGCGGGATACACTATGCCACACCGGACGGTCGTATCATTCCATTCTGTACTTACAACGCCATTTACCGACCTTCAGTGGAGCAGGCATTTTCTACACCTATATAAAACAAGTGTAACTACTCAGGTTGCCAGGTTCACGGTTCAAGGTTCACGGTTGTCAAGCTTGCGCTCTTCATATTTCTTGAGATATATCTTTGAACCGTTTAATTTTCACCGGTCTAACCGTGAACCGTGAACCGTGAACCCCGGAACTTTGAACCTGAGTAGTTACGCTATATCTATAACTATATTAAACCAGAAGTTAAACGTAAGGCTTGTGATAATTTGAGGAAATAATTTTCTCCGTAACTCTGC
>JACGMN010000022.1 GCA_014061035.1 Candidatus Methanophagales archaeon
GAGCAGTCGAATAGGCAGAATTGAAGTGAATGTAGAGTCGCAAGCGGGGAAGTCGAGTGGAGAGATACTCATCCCTTCAGGCTTAGACAAGGTAGAGACGGCAATACTGGCTGCTTCTTTGGAGACCATAGTTAGAGTAGGACCGTGTATTGCGAGTATTGGCGTTGAGAAGATAGAAGACATAAGAGCAACCAAGAGGCGGAAGATAATCGAGCGGGCAAAACAGCTCATGCAAGAAGTTCTTGAGGAAAGCATTAATAGTGATACGATGGTGAACGAAGTGAAGCAGGCAGTGAGACTGGAGGAGATAACGTCTTACAAAGGACTGCCCGCAGGACCAAATGTAGATAGCTCTGATGACATATTGATAGTGGAAGGTCGGGCAGACGTGCTAAATCTGCTCAAATATGGGATTAAAAATACCATAGCTGTGGAAGGCACAAATATCTCACCGGCAATAAATGCTATAAGCAAGAGGAAGACAGTTACAGCCTTCGTAGACGGTGATCGTGGCGGTGAGCTCATCTTAAAGGAGCTTTTGCAGATCGCTGATGTGGACTACATTGCCGCTACGCCTGAGGGACGGACTGTGGAGGGGATGAGTTACAAGGAGATAACAAAAGCACTGCAAAATAAAACACCGGTAGAACAGCAAGATTCATTCGTCACGGAAAAAAAGGTGAAAGAGCCGCGGCGGGTAATCCGAAAAAAGAAGGTTAAAGATGAGAAAAAAGAACCTGAGAACCCGTTTAAAATGTATCTCGACGAACTCGCAGGTACGTTCAAAGCTCGACTCTTGGACAAGGAGAAGAACATACTAAAAGAGACTACGGTTAGAGATCTCGCAAAAGAATTGAAAGAAACAAGCGAAGAGGTAAATTGCGTGGTCTTCGACGGTGTAATCACACAGAGAATTGTGGATATAGCGAAAGAGAAGGAGCTGGAATACGTCGCAGGGATAAAAGTAGGCGATGTCATTAAAATGCCTACATCTCTGAGGATACTAACGTCCGAGTCTGCTTGAGTATAGGGTTCAGGGTTCAAGGTTCAAGGATCATAGATCCAGTATAAGTTTTGATATCCGGATTTTGGACTTTGAAATTGTTTAATATTTAAAAATTAGGATTTATGATTTTTATATGTTTAACCGTGAACCCTGACCCGTGAACCCTGAATCCCAGTTACCCATGGGTTTATCTAATATATCCTAACTCTTCATCCCTCGTCCGTGGAATCTGTGCTTGCTCCATCTCTTTCAGCCGCTCGACGATCTTTTCCATCTCTTCTGCGCGATCTTTCAATGCCTGCATGTCTATTTCAATATCTAATGCACGGCACAAGACTTCGAGAACTGCCCGAGCGCTCTGAGGGTCTACTAAATAACCGGAGGTGAGACCGAGCAAACATATAGCGGGAATATCCCTCAGTTGCCCTAAACCTAACAGAAGCCCTGAAGCTCCTACTATACTCCCGCCTGGCTCTCCCTCTCTGAACTCCACGCCGTATTTCTTCATCTCTTCTACAAGTTCAACTCTATTCACAGCTCCAAGCACCATCTGTTTTTCCACAAGCTGACCTATACCATATCCGCCAAGCGCGTATATCCGTGAGACACCATACTGCTCCGCGATGTCAAGAAGCGTCTCGGTAATGAGGTATTGTCCCTCATTTGTAACACTCTGGTTCTCGCCGCTAAGGATCAATAAATCTTGCTTCTCTGACTTGTAGGCATAAAGCACGTTTTTGCATAGGCTAACTGTTCCATCGCCATTTACTATTACCTGTGGCGGGAAATGCCACGAGTAGAGTTCAAGTATCTTCTCAGCATTCAGCTCATGTATTATGTGCTCCGCTACTAATTTCCCTACGTTTCCTACGCCCGGAAGCCCCTCTATCATTACCGGCTTCTTCAATTTCACCTTATTTAATTCGTGTATTTCTATCTCGTCCATATTTTCATCATCCTTCTATATTTACCATATGGGTCTTTAGGTGAGAACCGTGGCGGTTTGGGATTCTTTGTCACATTCCCACACTTACCACAGACCGCCTCTAAAGTGTATTCGCCACATACTCCACATTTCATTATCTTTGACTTCATTTAATTTTATATTTGTATTCTTTCTATTTATATGACACAGATTTAGGCAGATTTATTTTAAGCTTATCTAACCTAACCACCACTCACCCAAGAAAGGATAATTAGCTCATCACCTCCGCGGATTACGGTCTTTATACCGTGCAGATTTTTGATATTCATCCCGTTAAGGTAAACGTTGAAGGAGCGTTTGATCTTTATATCGCTCTCGCTGTTGCTTCCGTCCACATCTGTCTCCATTACAGTTTCGCGCAATTTATCACCATATTTCTCTACTAATCTCTTCATCACATCAGCTACGGTAATAGTAGCAGTAGCAGTCCCATTAAAAACGAGTTCTGTCCACTTCGTTTTTGTCAGTTCATGTAAAGAGAGCGGGAATTTCACTTTTACTGATACAACTTCCTTTTCTTCTCCCTCTATCTTGGAGTTCTTCACTTGTGAAGGCAAAGGCACAGGCAAAGGTGAAGACGATTCTGATATACCAACCAGGTCATGCCGCAGTGTGAAGTCCCATTCTTCTTTCTGCCAATCATCCATAACGTTCTCGCGT
>JACGMN010000055.1 GCA_014061035.1 Candidatus Methanophagales archaeon
CTCTCCTTCAACTTTCTCGAAGACTTCAGATCGCCTGTTACAACCACATACCTGTTCTACATTGAAATATTTTTCATCACCCTTAAATTCTAACAAAATCTTTACCGGTGAACCTGAGGAAGAACTCCCACTTCTTCACGGTAAGCAGATGAAATTCAAAAGGCGAGTCAAAGTACTTTTCAAAGAGAAGATCATAGACTTTTAACTTCTTCTTCCTGAACTCGAACTCATCCGAGACGATCGCCAGATCTATATCGCTCAATCCTACCGAGTAATCATCTTTAATAGCTGAACCGAAGACGTAAAGCTCAAACTCTTCCAGATCTTTGCTTACGAGCTCTCTCATCTCCTTTACATATTTACCGTAGTTTTTGAAGTAATCTAATCTCTCCATAGTATCTTTCTCAGCTCATCCAGAGCCTTAAAGGCTTCCTCAACTTCTTCCTTAAAAAACTCCTCGAAGTAGTATCTTGAGGTTATATACGCCCGTTCAAGATCTCTCAGCTCCGTTCTATACTTCTTTAGAAATCTCTCTACTTCAGTTGCCTCAACCGCCTCAGTCTCTTTTAAATCGCCGAGAAGCTTTCTAAGGCTATGCGTTCTCTCAAAGTATCCTTTTAAGTCGAGCATTTTCGCTTTTAACAGCAATTGCATCGCCTGCTCTATATGAAACACCGCCAAATCATGATCTTCGTTCCCAAAATTGAATTCTGCATTCTTCCTGAACTTCTCCGCCCTTTTTAAATAGAGCTCAACCTCCTCTTTCATTCCAACCTCCAAATTTTAGCTCAAACGCATCAAAGACGATATCAGCATCCTTTGCCTCAATCCACTTCAATCCCCGCGTTTCTATCTCATCCTTACTGAGCAACTCATCGTAAACATAAACATTCAAACCCTTCTTCATCAAAAGCCTGGCTAAAGCCAGATTCCTGCTATTGTAAAGTTCTTTGACACCTTCTCTGAAAGTTATTCCTTTAATGCAGATTTTTACCTCATTTAACCGCTTATCTATCTTCACACAATCCATAACGATTCTTTCAGCCCAGTAGTCAACCATCTCATCGTTCAGCTCTCTTGCCGCTCTCATCAACCTGACACACCCAATTTTTCCCCTTTTTTCCATCTCCTTTATCAAAAACCACGGATACACAGGGATGCAATGACCGCCAACACCGGTTGATGGTAGATGGATATGACAATACTCATGATTTGCATACTCTCTCGCCTCATAGAACTCAATTTCCAGCTCATTCGCGATTTTAAAGAGCTCGTTCGCTAAGGCTATGTTGACGTCTCTGTAGCAGCCTTCTATGAGCTTGATAAATTCCGCAACCCTTGCAGAAGAGACCAGATGCAAATTAGGGACAAAATTTCTGTAAACCTCTAAAGCGTTCAGCCCGCTCTCTTTATCTACGCCGCCTACAATCTTTGGAAATTCTTTCAACCGGGAAACGCTATATCCGGTCATAATTCTCTCAGGAGAGTATGCTAAATAGAATTCTCCTAACTTAAGCCCGCTCTCTTCTTCAAGCCATTCTCTTACAGATAACTCAGTTGTCATCGGTGGAACTGAGGTCTCTAAAACGACCAGATCGCACTTCTTTAGAATCTTGCCGATACTTCTAAACGCGTCCTCCAAAATCCTGAAATCAGGATTCTTATTCTTATCTGTGAATAGCGGCACAATTACGATGTATACATTGCACTCTTCTGCATCCTCATAATTCATCGTAGCAAAAAGATTCTTCCCGCCATGGTCTTCAAGCAATTTATCTAATCCTCTCTCCTCAGGAATGGGATTCTTACCACTATTGATATCTCCACATCTTCTTTCGTCTACGTCCACACCAATAACCTTAAAACCATTATCAGCGATGAGACCTGCGAGTGGCAAACCCGCCCTGCCCAGACCAATTACCGCTATTTTCATTATACTCTCGTGGTTCCTACTTCTTTTCCGCATCCACACTTATAAACTATTTTTTCACCGTCTTCTGTAATTATTTCACTCAGTCTCTCACCACAATAGCAAACAAAACCCTTTAATCTTGCCGGATTCCCGTAGACCAGACCAAATCCCGGGACATCCGTAGTAACAACGCTTCCAGCACCGACCATTGCATACTCCCCAATTACGATACCGCATATAACCGTCGAGCCCGCGCCTATACTTGCACCTTTTTTAACAGTAGTTAGAACTACCTTCTGCTCGTCCCATCTGAACGCCCGCGGATAGAGATCGTTCGTAAATGTAACCGATGGGCCGATAAAGACGTCATCCTCTATCGTGACCCCCTTGTAGACCGATACAAAATTCTGTATCTTCACATTGTCTCCAATTTCAACTTCAGTATCGATATAAACGCTCTTGCCAATATTACAGTCTTTACCAATCCGCGCTCTCTCCCTTACATGGACAAAATGCCATATCTTCGTCCCATCGCCAATTTCATCGCTCTCTACAACTGCTGTCGGATGCTCAAGAAATGCCATTCAACCGCCCTATCTCTTCACATATCTTTAGATTGTTCAGCGCTTGCAATGGCGTGATTGTAAATTCCCCGCCCTTCTCCACAGACCTTATAAAACTCTTCAATTCCTCCTTTAACGGCTCTACCTTGTTCACCAAGACCTTCTCGATGATGTTCTCCTGTGTATATCGCTCATTTTCTATGCCATATTTCCCGGGCTTCCGGTACACATATATCTCCTGATTCATAAAATCCCCTTCAATTGTAAACTCTTCCTCCTCTATATACACCGACCTGATTTTTTTCGACGCTTTCCTACTCGCAGACAGCGACACAATAGAAGAATCAAATTTAATCAATGCCGTGCACAGGTCGTTGTTTCCCGCACTATAAATCTCGTAAGCGCCGTCATCGCTGTCAAACAAAAGATTGAATATAATATCAATATCATGAATCATCAAATCTTCAACGATCGTGCTGTCAGTTATCCGTGTAGATGCCGGATTATGCCTCTTTATCTCAACATAAAGCGGTTTTTTTATTATTCTCTCGATCTCACTTATAATTGGATTAAACCGCTCAATATGGCCAACACCGGCAATTACATCCCTATTCTCCAGTAATTTTACTATCTCTTCCCCCTCTTCCACAGTCAATGCAATCGGCTTTTCTATCAAGCAATGTATATCTTTTTCAATAACCTTTCTCGCAATCTCCAGATGATATTCTGTCGGAACGCATAGACTTACAGCATCAACGCTATTCAGCAGTTCTTCAATAGAATCGCAGACGATCGCTCCAAATTCTTTCATTCTATCCGCGCTATCTCTATTCATGTCAAAGGCATAGACTTCTTCAACTGCCTTGAATTCTGAGTATACCCTGACGTGGTTCTTCCCCATTGTTCCGGTTCCAATAACTCCTACTTTCATATTACGCGGCGCTACTCTACACCTCCAGATTGTTTATTACATCAACAATATACTTTAAATCCTTTTCTTTTAATGCTGGATGGACTGGCAAGCTTAAAACTCTTTTTGCCAGCTCTTCCGCAATAGGACATTCCTGATCTCTATGACCCAGCCGCTGATAGAATGGTTGTCTATAGATTGGCATAGGATAATGGACCGCACATCCTACACCCTTATCCTTCAGATATTCCATAAAGGCATCCCTGGATACTGGAAAATCTTCCTCAATTCTGATGACGTACTGATGGTAGACGTGCTTTATTTTCTCTTCATTATCTTTATAAGATGGCGTAACCAGTCCCTCAATCTTCAGATGTCTATTCAAGTATCCTGCATTCTTTCTTCTCTTCTCATTAAACTCCGCCAAATTTCTTAGCTGTACTCGCCCTATTGCCGCCTGTATATTCGTCATCCGGTAGTTATATCCTAAGACTGTATGGAGATACTTCTCACTCTCACCATGATTCCGGAGCAGTCTGCAAATCCCGGCAATCCCACTATTGCCGCCTGTTATTGTTATTATGCCTCCCTCGCCAGTCGTCATGTTCTTGGTCGGGTAGAACGAGAAGCATCCTATACCAAAACTCCCTACTCTTTTACTCTCGTATTCTGCACCATGTGCCTGCGCACAGTCTTCAATCAAGAATAAATTATGCTCCTTACATATCTCTTCTATCGCTTTGACCTCAAACGGATGCCCGAACAAGTGTACCCCTATAACTGCTCTGGTTCTGTCAGTTATCTTCTCTAATACCTCGTTCGGATTTATATTGAATGTTCTGTCATCTACATCGGCAAAGACTGGCTTAGCGCCCTGAAACAAGACTGAATTTGCCGTGGCTATGAAGCTGAACGGTGTTGTGATGATTTCATCGTCCGGTTTAATATCCAGAGCTTTCAATGCTAAATCTAATGCAATTGTACCATTGCTGACCGCTATTGCATTCTCTACACCAATATATTCCGCATAATCTTTCTCAAATCTTTCAACTACCTCGCCCTGAGCGAGCATTCCTGACTTAAGTACTTCTGCAACTGCTTGAATCTCATCATCGCCTATTACCGGTTTTGCAATTGGAATCATTTTATCATATCATATCATATCATATATCCAGATTCATCACTTCTTTTGCATGTGCCTGTATAAACTTCCGCCGTGGCTCGACCTCTTCGCCCATCAATACCGTAAAGAGCCAGTCTGCTTCAGCGGCATCGTTTACATTCACCTGTTTTATGCATCGTGTATCCGGATTCATCGTCGTCTCCCACAACTGTTCAGGGTTCATCTCGCCCAAACCCTTGTACCGCTGTATCTTCACTCCTGCATCACCTTCTTTCACGTTCAGCTCTTCTAAAATCTTTATATACTCGTCATCTGCGAATGCGTATCGCACCTCTTTACCTTTCTTCACCATATATAATGGCGGCATCGCTACGTACACGCGGTTCGTTTTTACTAACTCCGGCATGTACCGGTAGAGAAAAGTCAGTAATAGCGTCCGTATATGCGCGCCGTCAACATCGGCATCACTCATGATGATCACCTTGTGATAGCGTGCTTTTTCCAGATCGAAATCATCGCCTATTCCCGCACCCAGAGCTGTGGTAAGCGTGCGGATTTCGTTACTCTTCAATATCTTGTCCAGCCGCGACTTCTCTACATTCAGAATCTTACCGCGTAAAGGCAGAATCGCCTGAAAATTCTTGTCGCGTGCTTGTTTCGCTGAACCACCTGCTGAATCGCCCTCCACGATATAAATCTCTCGCTTTGCAGGGTCCCTATTAGAGCAGTCCGCAAGCTTTCCGGGCAGCGAATCCGTGATGAAATCTTTCTTTCGCACTATTTCACGAGCATGTCGTGCTGCTTCTCGTGCCCTCGCAGCCTCGACCGCTTTCTTTATGATCGCTGTAGCGTCAGCCGGATGCTCGTCCAGAAAAGCCCGCAGGTGATCACGTACAATCGATTCGACGATACCTTTTACTTCGCTATTGCCGAGTTTTGTCTTTGTCTGTCCTTCGAATTGCGGTTCCCGGAGTTTGATACTTATTACTGCTGTGAGCCCTTCCCTTACGTCATTGCCGTCCAGACTAATTTTTTTGAGCAAGTTATTCTCCCTGCCGTATTCGTTGAGCACTCTCGTCAATGCCGATTTGAATCCACTGAGATGCTTACCGCCTTCTATCGTCTTCACGTTATTCACGAACGAGAAGATGTTCTCCGAATAGCCATCATTGTACTGCATCCCGGTCTCAACTTTGACTTCATCCTTCACGTCTTCAAAAAGTATATGTCTGTGCAGCACAGACTTATCCCTATTGATATATTCGAGGAACGAAGCAATGCCGCCGTCATACTTAAATAGCTTCTCTTCCCCGGTCCTTTCGTCTTGCAAAGAGATAGCAAGTCCTTTATTCAAGAACGCCAGCTCTCTCAGCCTGGTTGCTAAAACATTCGTCTCGATTTCATACGAACCGAAAATCTTACTATCTGGCTTAAACCGTACCTTCGTACCAGATACAGGTGCAGGTGCAGGTGCAGATACGGAAACTCCGGTATTCTCTTCCAGGCAGCTCAAACTTACTGATTTTAGTTCACATCTCGGTTTACCACGCGCGTAGCTCTGGAAATAACACTCTCCATTCCTGTACACTTCTACCTCCAGCCACTCTGAAAGTGCATTTACCACTGAAATCCCTACGCCATGCAGACCACCTGCTACTTTATATGCCTTGTTATCAAATTTGCCGCCCGCATGCAGCTTTGTCATTACTACTTCCAGCGCAGGAAGGTTATATTCCGCGTGAATGTCCACCGGAATCCCACGTCCGTTATCTTTTACCGTCACGCTGTTATCTCTGTGGATTATCACGTCAATAGTAGTGCAAAAACCTATTATCGCTTCATCAACGCTGTTGTCTAATACTTCGTTTACTAAATGATGAAGACCCCGCGTGCCTGTGTCTCCAATATACATAGCAGGTCTTTTTTGTACCGCTGTTAGGTCTTTAAGCACCTGTATGTCCTTCGCGTCGTAACTCTCTTCTGCCATTATCCTTATAGTATAATATAAGATAAGCGGTACGTTTAAAATAGATAATAGAAGAACCCAAAAGCAAAAGCGGAGGTTGCCGAGTGGACAAAGGCGTGAGGTTCAGGGCCTCATCCTGCAGGGGTTCGGGAGTTCGAATCTCCCCCTCCGCATAATCAATTCGTATTTATTTGAGACTTCTCATCGTCCATACACCTCATCAAAACACGGAATACAGACTATTTTTCCCTCTTTTACCCTTCCAAATGCCTCACCGAAATATTCTCCACATACAGAACACCGTACCGATCGGAATATCCGTGCACATCTGGGCGCTTCTTGGCGAACT
>JACGMN010000087.1 GCA_014061035.1 Candidatus Methanophagales archaeon
TTCTGGGAGTTGCATAAGACAATATGCGGGGCACATGCAGAGCAGTTCAAACATAAATTTTACCGTGTAGAATATATATTAAAACGGCTTGAGACTTGCAATCTATTCAAATTGAGCAGAACGACAAAAAATGTGTTCACATTAGTCTTGGGTTCTGATATACCGAAAAAATTCGTTAAGACCGAGCTTGAGGAGATATTTACCGGGATGGGATTCAGGGTAGAGATAAAAGAGGATTTCGCAAAACTTAGGGTTAAGGTCTTGCAGGATTGATTTTCGGTATTTCTCTGAAAAGTTAACACAGAAGATAGAAATCAGAGAATAGAAACCAGAATTCTGACTTCTGACATGTATCCTGCATCCTGTATCCTACATTTCGTATCCAGGCATCAAATATTAGTAAACTTTATATACTTGTCCTCCAATAATTATTATTGTGGACGGAAAAAAAGTTAGAAGAAGAGGATTGGGTACGGTGCTCCATATCATCGATAAAAACTTGATCGTGGAGGGCGGTAAGCTAAAAATAAAGAGTGTGATCAATTCTACAGTCGTGACTGAGGATAATAGAAAAATAGGGAAAGTTTATGACGTCTTTGGAGATGTTAAACGCCCTTACGCAGGTATAAAAGTATTTAGTAGATTAAAGGAAGAGGAGCTTAAAAAGCTTCTTCATAAGAAGTTGTACGTTCTCGGATGATGGAGAAAGAAGGTGGGTGGATGAAAAGGATAGGAGGGAAGCGGTAGGATGGTGCATGGGGGATCCACGGTAGATAGAAAACGGTTACGGCAGATTAATGCGCGTCAACGCCAGAAAAGATTGGGCAAATCAGCCAGAAATCGCGTTTTACACGCTCAAGATGAGATAGATCGGTTGTCACTGTTGCTTTCTATACCTGAGAAGGCAAGAGAAGGTAGCTTAGAGATATATCGTGAAGCATGGGAGAATGATCTAATTCACGGACGTTCGATAGAGACTATACTGGCAGCGACTATTTACCTGGCGTGCCGTAAACATAAGGTGCCGCGAACGCTTGACGAGATAGAAGATGTAACAAATGTAAGAAGAACAGATATAATAAAGACCTGCAAGATACTGGCAAAGAAGCTTGGGATGAAGCTTGCGCCAGCATCTCCGCTCGAGTACGTGAGCGCATTTTGCGCTAAATTGAATTTGAAGCAGCCTATCGAGGAACGTGCACGTAAGATAATAGATGCGGCATTAGAAATAAATATAATAAGTGGTAGGAGCCCAACGAGTATTGCGGCAGCAGCGATTTACATGGCGATAACTTTATCTGATGGGATGACGACACAAAAAGACGTTGCGGACGCTACAGGTGTCACAGGAGTGACGCTACGTGCACGGTACAAGGAGTTAGTAAGGAAATTAGGGACAAAAATAGAGTAGGTGGACTTATTTGAGATCATCCCCGCGGTAGACTTGAAAGGTGGCAGATGTGTACAACTGCGGCAGGGTAAAAAGGACGACGTGATATTCTCTTCAGCAGATGACCCTGTTGAGATCGCGAAGCAATGGGTGATGCAAGGTGCGAGAAGATTACACATTGTAGACCTGGATGCCGCGTTACAAGAAGAGCGGAGTAATATTGGGGTGATTAAACGTATAGCAGAGTCAGAAGGAGTGAGAGGAAGAGCTAAGATTCAGGTTGGTGGCGGAATCAGATCTTATAAAGTAGCAGTTACGTTACTCGAGACCGCTTCTGATAGAATTATATTTGGCACCGCGGCACTGAGATCGCCGCGTCTTATAGAAAAGATAGCCGCGGAGTTTTCTCCTGAACGAGTAATGGTTGCGCTCGACGTGAAGGCTGGCAAAATAGCGATAGACGGCTGGAGAGAGGTAACCGATATCGACGTAAAAGATGCAGCGAAGCACGCAGAAAGAATTGGTGCAGGTAGTTTACTCTTTACGAACATAGACGTTGAAGGTTTGATGGATGGCATAGAGCCTGAGATTGTTAAGGAGTTCGTAAGTATGGTGAGCGTTCCTGTAGTAATAGCAGGTGGAGTAAGCAGTGTAGAGGACGTTATGCAGATAAAAGAAGCAGGAGCAAGCGGGGTAGTGATCGGGAGTGCATTATATACTGGGAAAATTGCTCTCAGCGATCTGATCTGATTTACAAATCGGTCTCCACTTCCGGAGGCCAATTATTATCCATCCAGCCGGGAATCATTCCGCTGTCGCGCGGACCGACCAGGACGTTCCAGCCAGTAACATCTTCAATCTCACCTGACAGTCTCGCAGCAAGGCCAGGAATCACTATGGTCTTATGTTTCACCTTATCTCCCACGCTACATGATTCAATCGCTGCTTTTATCGCTTCTGCCGTGAGCTGCCCACCCGCAACTGCTGCCTCTACCCCCATCCCATCCGTGTCTACTACTAGCAGATAGGAATCAATCTTGTTAGAATTGATGTCGCTCTCGACTGTATAGTATGTCAATGCGAAATTAACGGTCAGAAATAGCGGTGAATCTTCAGTCGGCGTCCCTAACTCACGCAATCCAGATGCTACATTTATCGGCCGTCTTGGGTCAGTATATATATTTGCCGCCAATGTACGCACCGCAATCAACGAATGCGGCTCTATCGAGTGCAAAATCATTATATCTGCGTATTTTATGGTACTCATAGTCGCGTGAATCGCTTCCCGGTACGATGCATCCAACGCATTTCCGCCTTCACCGGCATTTACCTCCTCCAGCCCTGCCTCTCTTGCGGTCCGTGGTATAGACATAGACATCAACGGATATGCAACTACTTTATTCTCATCTACTATGCCCGCACGTCGTATTCTTATCAGCTTAGAGAAGGTATCTGCGAGCGCGAACTCATCATCTCTTGAGTTTGTTCCAGGTTCAGGGTTCAATACGATATCCTTGACGCCCGCAGAAGAGAACGTCGCGGCAAGACTACTGAGCGTGTCGAGGTCAGACGAAGATATAGTAACAGGAACGTTATAATCCATAGCAAGTCTCAGAACCGATTTCCAGTTGGTCTTATCCGCAGCGTAGAGTAGTGGATTACTATCTGCAACAACCATTAATCCTTCTTCCAGCATCTCCGAATCGAATGAACAAAGAACGAGCGGTAAATCGGTCTCTTCCGCAGTCATCTTCACACACTCAGCAAACGTTCGTGCATCTTCTGCTACAGAACGGACCGCGATCGCATCTACTCTTAAAAAATCACCTATGTAGAATTTCTTCCAGTTCGTTATTCGCCTTACTCGCTCTCTCAATCCTGCCTCATCCATAGTATCCCAGACGTCATAGACAAGCGCTACCCGGTTAAAGAACGTGAGTTCATGCCGGTGCATAACCTCTTCCCCACCTATTTTACACGCTCTCGCACCCACTCCTATCTCTACTTCGCGTATCGCAGGAGCTAACAATTCCTTTAATTGTTTTCTCTTATCCGCGTATTCATCCTCATTAAAAAGCGGCGTACACTCTTCCAATCTCTTCTTCTTCCCTTTCAAGAGCAATGAAAAAGCCGAGCATGTTTTCTCACCACATTCTCCACAATTCTTCTGTGGCAGGTACTTCCATATCACCATTGGACTACGGACTTTCATTTTTTTCTTATTTTAAAATCCTGATTATCTGCCTGCTTGCGCGCGGGACGCGCAGGCAAGCGTTCATCTGCGTCCGATTATAAAAATTTATTCTTTATCATTATTAAATATGAAGTATCAGTTTGCAAGTATCAGTTTGCGTTTGCAAGTATCAGTTTGTTTTAACAATGCCCGGCGGTCACAGTTCGGAATATTCAGTGACCACTACCTGCTCTCCTTCTGCTATACCTTCCTTATTCTCTGCTATCACTACAAATCCATCTGATTTAGTCATGCTCGATAGAATACCAGAGCCGCTTACTCGTATGGGTTCTGCATAGAACTCGCTTCCGGTACGAAAAACACGTACACGTACAAAATCGGTTCTTCCAATTGTCGAAGCGATTTTTTTAGTTGTAATGGCTCTATTAAAAATCTTCCGCTGACCGTATTTAATACCGTGCATCCTGTACAAAAAAGGTCGAACGAGCAATTCAAACGCGGATATTGCCGCTACCGGATAGCCAGGAAGAAGGAAGACGGGCTTGCTATTAACAATTCCGAAACCTACTGGTTCACCAGGTCGAATTGCTACACCATGAAAGATAAGCCCGCCATCAAACTTCTCTGATCTTTGATCTTGATTCGCCAGGTCTTCTATGACATCAGCCAGAAAATCTCTTTCGCCTACAGAACTCCCGCCACTCACTAATAACCCATCACACGATACTGCTCCTGCTCCTGTTTCCGTTCCCGCACCTTCTAACGATGACCGGATTGCATCCTTTATCTTATCATAATCGTCATCTACAATGCCCATCCTATACGGACTCGCAATTTTTCCTGTCAGTGCAGAAAGCAGATAACTATTCGCATCTGCTATTGGTATTGCTATATCACCGTTCCTTCTCTCATGCTCAGGTACCGGCAGTGGCAGTGGCAGTGCCAGGTTCGGGTCTATCAGCTCGTCACCGGTAGAAAGTATGCCTATCTTCGCTCTTTTATATACCTTCACTCTTCTTTTAAAGAGCGATGCGAGCATACCTACATCATGAGCCAGTAGTATCTTGCCTGCTTTCAGCACTATTCCGCCCTTTTTTACATCTTCTCCTTTAAAACTGACGTTTTTACCTGGCGTAACCGGTCTGAAAATCTCCAGTCTATCGCCGTCACCGCTCTTCTTCGTGTATTCTAACATAACTACCGCATTGCAACCTTCTGGCATTGGCATCCCTGTTGCTATAGGGATGCATTCAGAACTAGAAATAGAACCAGAACCAGAAGCAGAACCAGAATTATTTATCTTCAGAACGACTGGCTTACCAGGGCTTGCACCAAAACTGTCCTCGCCACGAATTGCGTACCCATCCATCGCAGCTCTATCAAATGGTGGACTATCTATCGGCGAATAAACGTCTTCTGCTAAAACACGGTTCATAGCAGCCTCAAATCCTATATCCTCGATCTCCGTCCTGATCCCATCTCTATCCGCATACGACAGGACGGTTTTTAACGCTGTCTCTAACGGAATAAGTCTACGAAAAAGTTTCATCTAATCTATTCCTACCGCGTAAATATACTGTCACTATTCCGGATTCTGACAATTTCGTTCTCAACTCCCTATCGTTGGTAAGTACTGCTGCTTTTCTCTCCGCAGCCAACGCTATGATCAGTTCGTCGGTCATCCACTCGCCTTTCTCTCCCTTTTTCTCTCCTTCCTCTATTGTGACTGTGCATCTTAACCTATTATATCCGGACCGGTGTTCCTGTTCAGAGATAGTGATATCTACATATTTCTGTAATAAGGAATATCCTACATTAGCAGCCATCTTCTCTTTGCCGGTCAACTTCGGTCCTCCGCCTTTGCCTTCACCCTCATCTTCGCTCTCGCCTTCTCCTTCTCTTTCTCTTAGCTTTTTCAGCTCGTTGACGACCATTTTAGGCACGATTACATGCCGATAACCTAATCTCTCCAGCTCTTCAAATATATCAATGCCAAATTTGCCAGGTATAAGCAGTGCATTTGTATCTACTATTATCTCCTCTCTTCTCATATTCCTTCAAGAATTACGGTACTTGTACGGTACTTGTCCAGAATATTTACTATCTCTTCCACTGTCTAGTTCCAGTCTGTGCCTTTGTTTATTGTCCCTTTAGCACCAGCTTTGACTGCATCGCGTTCTACCTCCGTATTAGTGTAGGCTGTGAACAGGCATATATTCGCTTTTGGGTCATCTTCAATTATCCTTTTGGTTGCCTCCACACCATCCATCATAGGCATTCTGAGGTCCATCAGCACGAGATCAGGTTTCTGCTCTTCTCTTGTCAGTTTGCCGTACATTTCAACTCCTTCCTCACCGTTCATGGCAGAGTGCAGAGTGAACACTGTGTGCTTCTTGTTCCTCGCCAGAAAAAGAGG
>JACGMN010000127.1 GCA_014061035.1 Candidatus Methanophagales archaeon
TATGCCCATTAAGCCCGCGAGTGTAAGATGCACGCATGTCGGTCCGACTGGTATATGGAGAAGAGATACGGCAAAAAATGCAGATGTCATCACCGCTAAGCGTGGTATCGCTGCTATTACACCGCCAGCCCGTTCACTTCTCCAGAGCGTTATCGCGATCAAAGCTATGGTTATTGCCCAGCCCGCTGCCAGTACCGGCAGAGCTAATATTCCATCTGGTATGTGCATTTTTATCTTGTTACATATTTATCATTAAACTCGAGCACATAAATAACTTTGTTTTTTTGGTAATAACTGTAAGCTAAATAGGTAAATATTAGAAGTCAGAGTACAGAGTACAGAGTTCAGAGTACAGAGTACAGAGTTCAGAATTCTGTTTTTGGGATTTTTGTAGATTTTTGCGATATACAAATACCATCCACGTACTCTCTTATAACCCTCGGAATAGCTTCTATCACGTCAGTAGCAAGTAATCCGTACCCTTTTTCATCGAATGCACGATCGCCTGCGATACCATTAACAAACGCGGCAGCCGTTGCCGCTTTGAACGGATCTGAAGAGATTGCAAAGAATGCACCTACTAAACCTGCTAATACATCGCCAGTGCCGCCAACGGTCATTCCCGCATTTCCTGTTCTGTTTATCTTCACACGAGTACTAGTACCAGTACTGTCAGATATAATATCTACAGGACCTTTCATGACTGTAACAATGTTCTTCACCCGTGAAATATCCATTATTCCCAGCTTCGAGAGCTCTCCAGCATGTGGTGTCGCAATGATGTGTTTCTCTTCCCATTCAACCGGCACCGGCATCGGCACCTGCAAGCCATAAAGTCCATCTGCATCTACCACCACCTTCTTACTCGCAGTATCATTTATTATCGCCCTCACTGCTCTTTTTGTCTCCTCCTCTGTTCCTAAACCCATGCCGATCACCACTACGTCATGTTTTTTTATTGACTCCACAATTACAGGCACGTCCTTCTCCACCAGTATCTCTGAAGAAAGTGGCAGAACAATCAAATTGGGTGAGAACGAAGAGACGATGGAAGAAACGCCCCGGGGTGCGGCTATTGTTACCCAGTCCGCACCAGCACGGAGTGCAGCGAGAGCGGTTAAAGTAGGTGCACCAAAAAAAGGACCGCCGCCAACTATCAATACACGCCCATTATCCCCTTTATGGCTACGTGCATTTCTCTTTACTACCAATCTCAGATCTCCAGGACCAGCCAGCTTCTCCATTCCTCTCGGAATTCCTATATCTGCAACCCTTAATTCACCGACATATTCCGCTGCAATCTCTTTCAATAGACCTCTTTTCGCTTTGTGGAACGTAACTGTGAGGTCTGCCTTTACTGCCCTCTCCGCTTCCCCGGTATCTGCATTTAGCCCGGAAGGAACGTCCACTGCAAGAACAAACGCATTAGAATCTCTTTTTGCAGCATTTATCATATCTATTCCTGTTCTTTCCGGTTCTCTTATCTTACCGCTTATACCTGTTCCGAGGAGTGCATCTATTATCACATCAGAAGCGTTAAGTCTCGCAGATACGGCTGCAGCTTTTACGCTCGATGAATCAACTAGTTCTTCTGTCGCATAACCACACTCATTTAAGATCCGCCAGTTTCTCGTAGCCTCTTCTGTTCTCAAGTCATTTGAGCGCCCAAGCAATAGAATCTTCACGTCACACCACTGTAAATCCAGATGCCGTGCCGCAACAAAAGCATCCCCGCCATTATTACCTGTTCCTGCGAGTATAGTTATAGTTAAAGTTGATTTCAATCCTGAAAACCGCTTTTTTATTTCGCTCGCGATACTAACACCGGCATTTTCCATCAGTTGCAGTGGTATAAGCCCGAAGAACTTGCAGTTCTCATCCAGAGCACCCATCTCATCCGGAGTTATTGTTGTGTATCCCTCATCTTTTTTCTTTTTCATCGTATATAAAGTATACCTTCTAAAGTATACCTTCTACCTATTTAGACGCAGATTTATACAGAAAACTAACTCCTGGTTATCTCCGTTCATCTGCGTTCGATTATAAAATTTATTCTTTCTTGTTTTGTATCTCGGTCTCCGCTAATAAAGGAGTTGTATAAGAAAGGCAATGAGCAGACCAGAATATACCAGAATGGTAGCCTGGAGAAATGTGCCAAGAACCACCGCAATCCAGGTTAGCAGGGGCGACAAACCTATGAGCCGCCCTACTACCGATCCAATACCTGCACCAGCCGCGATAGGATACATGATTAAAAAAACTACACCAATAAACCCCAATCGCTTCGTCCATTTATGTTTTTCTAACGTCTCCTCTCCTTTCTCTCCCAGCCGCTCTACAAACTTCCCTATCACCGGTAATTTTTTTGTATAATCGAAGTTCCAGACCAGAAACAGAGCAAAGAGAGCGTCAGTAAAAACGATGAAAGCTATATATACTACCGGTGTAAGTAGTGCGATGCCTAAGGGAGCAGCAATTAGTGGACCACCAAGAGGTGTCATGTATGCAAGGAGGACTGTAAGAAATTTACCCTTCATTTTCGGATCAACAAAGAACGCGAAGAATAATATAGCCGCGGCAGCGATGCCTAAAGGAATGAATAGCTTGGCTAACGCGATCTTTTTCATCTGCATCAGCTCAATCACACTTCTCCTGACCTCTTTTTCCACCTCTACTATCATAGATAATCTACTATCATAGATAATATAAATGCTTTTATAAGTTTAAGATTATTTGTTAGCATATCCCACCTCTGGTTCGCTCAGCGAAGCATTTTGAGATCAAACTTTCTTTGTGAAAGAAAGTTTGTCGGGTAAACAGCACAGGAGGGATTTTAACCCTCTTGCTGATTTAAGCTACGAGGCACGCTTCCCGGAAGCCCTGACGGGCTTGATTAACGCTCAGAGTTTTGAGAAATTTCTATCAGAGAGCTGACTCTATCTCTTCTATCAACTCTGCCATTCCAAACGATTTCAATCTGAAACTGCATGCACCAGCTGCGTATGCTTTCTCCTTTACTCTATCATCTGCGCTGAGAAATACTATCTTTGCCCCGGAATTAATCTGCAATATCTCTTTCGTAGCCTCAATACCGTTTTTCCGTGGCATACGATGATCCATGATGATAATATCTGGTCTTTCATTCAGTTCTTTGTATATCTCCACCGCCTCTTCACCGTCGTATGCACTCGCAATTACAGAATGCAGAATGCCCTGCCCTCTCCAGAATAATGCGATACAGTTCCTGATGCATGGATTCATCCTCTACAATGAATTATATTTGACCGCATTATCGAGGATATTGTAAAATACCTGTTCTAAAAGTTCGTTTCCTCGCACTATCACATCGCGAGATTCGCTCCTGATTTCCACCTCTTTTTCTGTATATCTCGTTTTTACAGCATCTATCGCACAGGAGGCAAACAGCGGATATACGTTTAGCGTTTTCAATTCCAGCTCTTCTTTCTGGATAGTTTCGAGTCTGCGCACATTTGATATCAGTTCTCTAATTCGCATGGATTATTGTACGGAAGCGGATTTTGCATATCTCTTGAACTCCGCAGGTAAGTCAAGGCTGTTCAACAATAGTTCCATATACAATATACAAAGAAATACCCTGATTTATATTCGTGATCTCATGCCCCAGGAGGTCCTTGAAAAACTCTGAGCGGTCCCGCTCCTCTCTTATCTGCGTAATACTGCTTTTTACCTGCCGTGCCATCTCATTAAACGTCTTTCCCAGCATTTCCAGTTCATCTCCAGTCTTTATCTCTACCCGGGAGTCGAAATC
>JACGMN010000013.1 GCA_014061035.1 Candidatus Methanophagales archaeon
ATTTTGATACTTTGCGCCCCTTTTTTATTGCTTTGTCATAGCGACTGGTTGTATGATAGACATAGCAATTTGACCCCTGCATCTTAATTTCAAGACACTTTTTACCTTCATGTCGCTGATTTTCCAATCACTTTCTCGCCCACTCTTCTATGTTCCACATGTAGGGGAATAGGAAATATACTAATAAAAACCTTTTTGGTTTTATCCTTTCGTTAAATGCTAAGATCAGACTTTAGAGGGTAGTTAGGTATTATATGTTCCCTATGATTGTACGAAGTTAAGGTTAGAAATTAGAGTTTAGAATTTTTATACGTCTAACCGTGAACCGTGAACCGTGAACCCCGAACCGTGAACCCCGAACCTGAGTAGTTACTTAAAGAATAGTTTACCGGGAATTATCGAACTGTTACCCGTAGGATCGTCTATTATTAACGTCATACTCGCTTTACCAGACTTTATCGCATCTATCTCTTTCAATACCTCCTCTGCACGACTCGTATTCGTATTCGTATTCGTATTCTCATTCTTGCTCGTGCCATTTTTACCTCTGCTCAGCATCTTCACCACGTTCTCTACTCGCTTCAAGACACCTTCCACCGTAGTAATAAACGCTTCTCCTCGCTTTGGCTCTACACTTACCCCTAACTCCGGTATCTCTATTGTTCCTGACGAGGATCGTACAACGACTGCATTCAGATCTTCTACCGACGAAACGACCATCCGGCATCTTTTACTCTTCTGCTCTGATAGTAACATTACATCCGTAGCACGATAGCTACACGAGGGACAGACCGCAGTAAATATTATTATTTCGCCGAAGATCGGTATCTTATATGGCAGACAATGTAATTCACTTTCCGTACCGCAGACCGGACATTCTTCTTTCACGACAATTTAATAAATAATACAATAAATTTATCTACCTTCCGCTCATTTTCTTTCGCTCGATCTTAACTCCCATCGGTGTCACAATCACCTGATTATCAGAGACACCGGCAATGTCCCCGCCTACGTCGAATGCCGCCATCTTCAAGTCTTTTATCGCTTTCTCCATCACAACTTTGTCCTGCCTCGCCAGTGATATGTCCAGAACCAATATATTACCTGCGTATATCTCTTTCTTCAAATCTGGAATATCGTACAGCCCGGTCAATTCCGCAGTCTTTATATACATCCGTACATCTTCTTCTTCCTTGAACTCATCCTCGTACTCTTCTATGCCCAGGTCAAGATAATCGTCCTCGTCTCCTATTCCTTGTTTCTTCACAAATAATTTCTCAAAACTTTCTTTTAACCCCATTTTTTTCACGTCCCAAAATCCCATGAACTAAGATATCTCTCTTGCTCATCGGTCAGCACTTCTACCTCTATACCCAGCGATTGAAGCTTCAATCGCGCTACTTCCTCATCTATCTCCTTCGGCACTGGATATACTTCGTCTCTCAGCGTATCTTGATTCTTTATAATATGCCGCACACATAACGCCTGGTTTGCAAAGCTCATATCCATCACCTCTGGAGGATGCCCGTATGCAGCAGCGAGATTCACTACTCGACCTTCGGATAATAAATATAATCTTCTACCATCTCTCATCCGGTATTCGACGATATCCTCTTTTATCTCCTGTTTCTCGATTGCCATCGTTTCTAACTCGCTTGTGTTTATTTCAACATTAAAATGACCTGTATTAGCAAGAATCGCACCTTCTTTCATCAACTCGAAATGCACGCCGCGTATCGCGGAAATACCGCCCGTAGCAGTGATGAAGAGGTCGCCAATCTTCGCCGCTTCTATCATCGGCATCACCCGGTATCCGTCCATAACAGCCTCCAGCGCTTTCCGCGGATTTACTTCGACTATCACTACAGATGAGCCAAGCCCTTTTGCCCGTAACGCCACGCCACGCCCGCACCAGCCATAGCCAGCTACTACCACGATCTTGCCCGCGAGCAGGATATTAGTCGCGTTCATTATCCCATGTATCGTCGATTGTCCGGTCCCGTACCGATTATCAAACATCATCTTCGTCTCAGCATCGTTGACTGCGATTATAGGGAAGCCCAATTTGCCTTCTCTTGCCCGTGCGTGATGCCGAATCACACCCGTAGTCGTCTCTTCACACCCGCCCTTCACAGTCTTCAGCAGTTCCTTACGCGTTGTATGAATCATTGTTACAGTATCGCCACCGTCATCCAGCACGACCGTAGGTTCGATTTCAAGAGCTTCATTGAGGCAGCTGTAATACTCCTCTTCATTCTGACCTCTAAACGCGTAAGTCCTTATTCCGGACGACGCCAAAGCGGCTGCTATGTCATCCTGCGTAGAGAGCGGATTTGCAGCGGTAAGTGCCACTTCTGCACCGCCAGCTCGTAATGTCAAGATAAGATTCGCCGTCTCTACCGTGACATGCAGGCATGCAATGATATTTACACCTTCCAATGGCTGTTCGCGCTCGTATCTCTCCCGTATCATACCTAAGACCGGCATTCTCCCCTTTACCCATTCGATCCTCTTCGCACCTGCTTCCGCAAGACCAATATCTTTAATCACTGAATCTTTCATCCTTCCTCCTTCATTTATCTTTACAATGACAACTTCTAATATGTAAAAATCTTTTTATCTTTGATAATGGAAAAGAGAAATGATAGTAAAAGAAGTGCTCAACGAGAGTGTCTTGTCGCTTGCAGAATCTAAGGAACTTTTAATGCCTCAGCGGTCAAGTGGTGAGGAGATAGAAGAGAAAGAGAAAGCGGGAGAAGAAGAGGGAGCGGTAGTGGAGGATGTAGATGTACGGTATGAGCGAAGAAAAGCCTTTAGACATACAGCAAAGTTTGCTAAAGGTAGCGCGAAAGAGTCGCGGGCGCTAATAAATGAGCTACTGGGATTAGCAAAGATGAAAGAGGAGATAGCTATACAGATTGCTGATTTGATGCCAAGTAGCTCGAGTGAGGTACGGGCAATCTATGCGAAGGAGCGATTTACACTTGCCGAGGCAGATATAGAAAATATACTCAAATGTGTTGCGAAAAGGTATCTCTAAATGATTGAAGGTGGATGTGAGGTTAAGCCTAAGCCTTTTTGGGAGGGAGAATGGATGAGAGGGTATGAGTATGACAGAGAGAGAAGGGGTAGGGTAGAGGGTGGAGGGGCAAGAGCAGGAGCAAGAGTGGATGTAGGACTAAGGCAAGAGCAAAAGAGACGTGAGATATATGCACGCGTCATCGATTACATGCCTTATGGCCATTCTGATGACACCAGACCGATATACCGGAAGAAGCCACTTGTTCAGGCTGTTGGTGAAGATCAATTTATCCTGATGGAACTTTCACCGAAGCGTGATAAATTTCCCGCACTCTATGACCGCATCTATATCGGTGAAGGCGAACGAGAAGTAATAGATCACGTAACCCGGAGGTTGATATATAAGGAATTATCGCCGACTGCAAAAGTGGAACTACCATATATCATAGAGATGATCGTAAAAGAGAATGAGGAACGGTTTATAACGGCATTCAACGAAGCAAAGCCGATAACTACGAGGTTACATACGCTCGATCTGCTCCCTGGTATAGGGAAGAAATTGATGTGGGCAGTCGTAGAAGAGCGTAAGAAAAAAAAGTTTACGGGCTTTGAAGACCTCAGCAAAAGAGTTAAAGGTCTTCATCACCCTGAAAAGATACTTGCAAAGCGGATAGAAGAGGAAATAGCAGATGAGAATGTCAAATATAAACTTTTCACATAAATATAAAGACAAAATAGTAGTGCTCGATTTTGGTGGACAGTATAGCCATCTTATCGTGCGAAGGTGTAGAGAATTAGGCGTCTATACTGAACTTCTTCCGTATGATACGCAGATAGACGAGTTTAAAAGAGGAATAGAAAGAGAAGAAGGATGCGGTAAGATAAAAGGGATTATCTTTTCCGGTAGTCCTTTTAGCGTTCATGAGTCCAGTAGTCCGCATTGTGATTCTGCGATTCTCGATCTGAACGTGCCTATTCTCGGAATTTGTTATGGTGCGCAACTGATTGCGTATATGAAGGGGGGCATTGTAGGAGAGGGGCGGAAAGCCGAATTTGGAAGAGCGGAACTGTTTTTTAAAAGAGATTCTGAACTCTTCGATTGGTCGGGGTCAAGTGGTGAGAACGAGAATGATACTGCAAGTAAGAGTAAGAATAAGAGTAAGAGTAAGAGTAAGAGTATAGACGTCTGGATGTCACATGGTGACGTAATAGAGCGGCTTGATGGTGCAGATATAATAGGCTATACAAGGAATTCACTGATTGCGGCATTTCGTATTCGCACTTCAAATATCTTCGGCGTTCAATTTCATCCGGAAGTTCAGCACACGGAGAAGGGCGATAAAATACTCTGGAATTTCTTATATACTATCTGCGGCTGCGAGCGAAATTGGACGGTTGAGTCGTTTGTTAAAGAGAAGATAGAAGAGATAAAGCGTGAAGTTGGCAGCGATGGGCGTGTTGTATGCGGACTCAGTGGTGGAATAGACTCTTCTACTACTGCGTTGCTCATCAATAAAGCAATAGCCGATAGGCTCACCTGCATATTCATTGATACTGGACTACTGCGAAGAGGCGAGAAAGAGTCGGTTATAAAGACTTTCGAAGAGAACTTCAAGATGAAGCTGGTCTTTGTGGATGCGAAGGAGCGGTTCCTGGCAGGGTTGCAGGGCGTTGAAGATGCCGAAGCGAAGAGGCGTGTAATAGGCAGACTCTTCATAGAGCTCTTTGAGTCTGAGACGAAGAAGCTTGGTAAAGTCGATTTCCTCGCCCAGGGTACTATATATCCGGATAGGATAGAGAGTGCTGGAGCGGGTTCAATGAAGACGGCACTGATAAAATCGCATCATAACGTGGGCGCGCTTCCAGAACAGTTGGGGCTCACCTTGATAGAGCCGCTCAAGGATTTATACAAGGATGAAGTGCGGAAAGTAGCAAAGGAGCTCGGTATGCCATCTAAGATACTGAACCAGCATCCTTTTCCTGGTCCCGGTCTCGCAGCGCGTGTGATAGGCGAAGTTACAGATGATAAACTGCGGATATGCCGCGGCGCATCGCATATCGTGGAGGATGAATTGAAGAGTAGCGGCTGGTATGATAAGGTGTGGCAGGCGTTTGCTGTAGTGGGCGATGACGTTGCTACCGGTGTTCTCGGAGATGCGAGAAGTGTAGGCAGGATCGTTACGGTACGCGTGGTTGGATCTAATGATGCGATGACAGCAGATTTCGTGAAACTTCCTTATACTGTGCTGGAGAGCATCAGCAAAAGAATAACAAATGAAGTTAAGGGCGTTACGTGGGTCACCTACGCAATTTCGTCTAAGCCACCGTCAACTATAGAGCCGTGTTAAAAAAACTATAAAATGAGCAACTATGCAAAGAGAATAAGTTCCCTACCGCCTTATCTCTTCGCGGAGATAGATGCGCGGAAATTGGAAGCTGAGCGAAAAGGTGCGGATATAATAGATTTAGGTGTGGGCGATCCTGACCTTCCAACACCTCCGCACATAGTAGAAGCAGCTTGCCATGCCGCAAATGACCCATCAAACCATCAGTACCCTTCTTACGAGGGAATGCTCGTCTTCCGTGAGGCTGTAGCCGCATGGTACAGGCAGAGAATGCACGTGAAATTAGATGCTGCTGATGAAGTAATAACGCTGATCGGTTCAAAAGAAGGGATAGCGCATTCACCACTCGCTTTTTTAGACCCCGGAGGTACTGCTCTCGTCCCGGACCCTGCATATCCGGTATATACAAACGCGACAGTATTGGCTGATTCTACACCCTATCCGTTACCGTTAACAGATGAGCACGATTTTAAGCCGGACCTGGAGAGTATAGACCGGGGTGTAGCAAAGAGAGCAAGAATCATGTTCTTAAATTATCCGAATAATCCAACTGCCGCAACAGCCGAGAAATCTTTCTTTAAAGCAGTCGTAGATTTCGCTAACGAGCACGATCTCATCGTTCTCCACGATAACCCGTACTCTGAGCTGACGTTTGATGGTTATGAAGCGCCGAGTTTTCTCGCAGTCGCCGGTGCAAAAGAGGTCGGTATCGAGTTCGGCTCGCTATCTAAGACTTATAACATGACTGGCTGGCGGATAGGATTCGCAGTAGGCAATTCCGATTTAATAAAAGGTCTGAAGCTTGTGAAGACCAATATCGATTCAGGAGTTTTCCAAGCTCTTCAGATAGCTGGTATAGCGGCGTTAACAGGTTCACAGGACTGTGTAAAGAGTAATGTAAGGATTTATAGAGAGCGGCGAGATATCTTGCTCGATGGGTTACGGTCCGCCGGTATAGAAGTGAAGAAGCCAAAAGCCACTTTCTATCTCTGGGCTGCGGTTCCAGACGGATTCTCCTCGATTGAGTTCTCCATCTTCTTGCTGGAACGTGCAGGAGTGGTTACAACACCGGGTGTAGGATTCGGCGAGAATGGGGAAGGGTTCGTCCGGTTTTCGCTATGCGTCAGTGCGGAAAGATTAAGAGAGGCATGTGAAAGGATAAAGTGGCTGAGAGAAGAAAATGAGCGATGCAAAAAGCATAAGCAACCTACTGAGAATTGATGATTTTGTGTTCGCGGAGGAGAGTTATGCGGAGCAAAAGTGGCTTGGTAGAACGCTTGAATATATGCAGAATGTTAATGCAGATGATCTATTAGAAACGGTAAGAATATATGATACTAAAGATAGGAACGGAAACGGGAACGTAAACGAGCTGCTCGGCATTGCCATCCGTGATAAATACCTGAACTTCTGGGTTATCTTCACCTGTATGATAGCAGATAAGGTAAAACAAGGAGAATTTGAAGCTCTTGCAAGTAAGATAAAAGGAGCAGAGGAGAGATCGGTGACTGTTACGCGGGAAGATTTCAACGCGGGCATGATTGAGTTCTATTCCACGGGCTTGACGAAAAGATTATTCTGTGATTGTGATTTAAAAGAAGCGGCATTTTATCCGCGTGACAGGGTAGATGTCTTGAAAGAAGTGATAAGCGAATTTTTATCTGAATATGGTCTAGATGTAGATACCGGAACGACTACGCACGCACACACGCACGCGCTCGAGATCGGCTGCGGAAACGGTGGCGGCACTATCGCACTGCACGAATTAGGTATCTTTCCGCTCGCTCTCGACGTGAACAGATGTGAGATATGCAAAGGATTAGAAGAGGGCATATTAGAGCCGCAGAAGAGCATTGTACTCGATTGTTCGCTTCTTTCAGCCTTCTTTGATAAAGAATTTGACGTTGTATTTGGATTTATGGTAGGCAAACTTACACTTACACCTTTTGAGCGAGCCGGCTGGGAAAAGGTCTTAAAAGAGACCGCAAAAGTCTTGAAAAACAATGGCAAAGTCCTTTTTACGGTAGCGGAGGAGGAAGAAGCTGTCATTCTGAGAGATAATATATTACAGCCGGAATTTAAAGGTCTGATAAGAGAGAACAGAAGAAGTAACGGCTATTTCGACAGATGGCTCTATATGGGTGAAGTCAGAAGATAGGATAGGGATAGGGGTAATTCAAGATTATAAAATAAATTCATCTCCTCTACCTCATTTGCGTATCTTCCTGCGAATCTGTTCATGACGTATCTTACGCCATTCCTCTACTCCCGCTATCCATTCCTCGTGCTTCTTGTATATGTATTCTTGTGCAGCCATCAAGTTCTCTGGCGAATCTCCGCGCAGTACCATCTGAGGAACATAATCCTTCACCGGCATTCCCGTAGTCATATCAAATGCATCTTCAGGTGGCTTCTCTTGCTCTACAATTAACTCGTATTTTTCTGCAGCTTCAAATATTATACCGGTTGCTATTCCTCTTGGTATGCGAAGAGCATATTTTTTCTCTTCCATTTCTATCGCGTCACGCGCCGCACATATTCCGGCTGATGGTTGAATCATATATAAAAGTATGTGTTATAAAATAAAAGTATGTGCTATAAAAATATGTGCTTAGGAGATATTAACTATTCGGGTTCGGGGTTCGGGGTTCACGGTTAGACATATAAAAATTCTAAACTCTAATTTCTAGATCCATGATCCATGATCCATGATCTGTGAACTGTGAACCGTGAACCGTGAACCCTGAACCCTAACTTTATTAGGTTATTTTAGGATATGCTAATTTTGTTAGGTTGTGCTTTTTATGTTCCTAATCTATATTATGTTCAAGAGTGAGAAAAAAATGTTTGGAGGGAAAAAAATAGTTTTTGCGGCAGTTGTACTGACGGTGGTCACGGTAAGTGCTATGCTTGTGTTCATCGCTATGCTGCCAGAGCAGGGGCACCAAGTGCCGGTGGTTGGACATCTGCATTTGACTAGAGCTGGTGAGTTTCGAGCTACACTGGTTGATTTTGTCGAGGAACAGTTTGATGAGCCTGTTAAATTCTATGCTACATGCTCCCGGGATCTGCGAGACTACCTCACTATAGCTCTTGATAGGGGAAGCATTGAGCGAGGCATAATTTTTTCTCATAATCACCGTCAGGTTCACCGTCAATTTGAAGCGGCGCGTCCGTTCATTGCTGAGTTTCCGGATCGTTATCCGGTTCGCCAGGAATTTGCTGCACTGGCTGATCCTCGTGGTGAGCTGCATCTGGTCTGGGTTGACGCTTATGTTATTATCTACAACCCTGATTTGGTCTCACGAGAAGATGCGCCTTCTACATGGCAAGAGTTAGCTAATTTTGAGCAGCCGGTAGGTCTTATTACTAAGGGATGCCTGGGTGGATGGGGAGCAATGGCGTTTTACTATCATCTTGGTGAGGAAGATTTTACCAGGTTGGTTGAAAATGCAGAGGTAAAAGGTAAAAGACGTGATGTCTCTGCGGCAGTAAGGGATGGAACAGTAGCGGTAGGAGTTGCCAGTTTACTGGATGTGTTAGTACGAGATGGCAAAGTAGGGGTAATCTGGCCTGAAGATGGTGCGATTGCCAGGCCAGCTTTTATGGTAATTCCTGATGATCCTACAGATTATCATCTCCGGTTGGCAGAGGTTATTATGAGTCAAGAAGCAGCCGAGCTGTTCGCGAGAGAGTTCAATATGGCTTCAGCACTCCCTGATGGGCCTGTGCCGGCAATAGTGGAGGAAAACAACTTTAACTTTGTTTTTATTCCAACGCAGGACATTATATGCAAAGAGCTGGAAGTTAAAGTGGATGAAATTGTTGGAAAGTAATTGGAGGTTGATAATGATCTATGGGAGATCCGAATTTCTCATCTCCGGCTTGAGAGAGCGAGTCATAGATCGAGAGTTAGGATAAATGCAAAAAACTAACGCAAGATATATACTTGCGGAGCTAAAACATCATAGTCCTTTTACTATGATTAGCACTTTCGTTGCGCTTGTATTATTTACCTTGACATCAAGATTTATTGTGCCTGGAGTAGGTGTGGCTTGCCCGTGTTGTGCCCCGGCTCATAACGTAGCAGGGCACCTTTTCTTGACTTTTCACCTGTTGCATATCTTGCTTAGTTGTACAGCCACGACAGCAATGTTTTGGCGCCATGAAAAAAGTAAGTTGAAAGCATTGGCTGTTGGACTGAGCGGAGCCTTAATTCTGTGTACTATCAGTGATATCGCCCTTCCTTTTTTGGGAGGAACACTTGTCGGTGTTGATATGGACTTCCATATTTGCGTAATTGAGCATCCTGAAACCGTAATACCGCTTGCAATAGTGGGTCTATTTATAGGACTTAAAGAGATCAGTGGTAGAGCAATGACCAAATTCGCTCATGGTTCTCATGTTTTTATCAGTGTTTTAGCTTCCATGTTTTTTTTAGTAGGTTATGGGTTTTCAGAGTGGATAAACTATCCCTTAATAACCTTCTTGATATTATTCTTTAGCGTGCTTATTCCATGTTGTTTAAGTGATATTGTATTTCCGCTATTATTTAAAAAAAACTAGTTCGGGGGTTCAGGGTTCAAGGATCTATGATACATAAATGGTAGATGTTGTCAGAGTCTTCCCCGGTCATGTAATTCCTGGCAGAGACTTTATCGTTTATGATGGTACGAATTGATGATTTGGGCGGGATTGCTGAAATTAAAGAACAGATTAAAGAAACGCTGGATGAATTTCATTTTATAGTAAATTAGTAAGAGTAAGCAGTAGCAGTAGCAGTAGTAGTAGTAGTGTAGTAGTAGTAGCGAGGTTGAGAAGATGGAAAAGAGAAGCGGGATAGTAGGTTTTTCGGGAACTTTTAAAGAAAGCGTAGCAGATATAAAAGAAGGATCGAAAGTGATCTTCACGGGCTCGGTAGCAGTATGCACGCCTTTTATCGGATTGCTTGCTTATGCGGTGCGAGACAAAGGTTTTGAGATGTTATATGTGCCGAGAGCAGATGCGAAAGAAGCGAGAAAGATAAAAGAGATAGAGAACATAGGGTACAGCGTTGTGGATGAAAAGGGCGATCCAAGAAGCGCTGATGTGGTTGTCATACTTGGTGGCTTAGCGATGCCTAAGTTTGGATGCCAGCCAGAGGACGTCATCCGTATGATCGAGGATCTGTCAGGCGATAAGAAGCCGAAAGTCGTCGGCGTTGGGTTCATGAACATTTTTGAGCGCGCGGGCTGGAATAAGAAGATAGATTTCGATACGTTGATAGATACCACGATGGAGGTTGCTGTCGTAAAATCATGAAAATAGCAGTAACGGGAAAAGGCGGTGTTGGTAAAACTACTATCGCAGGCACCCTTGCAAGGCTCTTTGCACGGGACGGGCATAATGTAGTCGCGATCGATGCAGACCCGGCAATGAATTTGAAATTCACACTGGGCATCGAAAAGAACCCGCCGCCGGTAGCCGGGTTAAAGGACCTGATTATTGAACGAACTGGTGCTTATTCTGAGAATGGTATCTATAAACTCAATCCACGGGTGGATGATATACTCACGAGATACGGGGCAAAAGGACCGGATGGTCTGATCTTGCTCGTAATGGGCACGATAGAGAAAGGCGGAACTGGATGCGTCTGCCCTGAAAATGCGCTTCTCCGTGCACTCCTCCGGCATGTCTTATTCAAGGAAGATACGGTCATTATTGATATGGAAGCAGGGATAGAGCATTTAGGTAGAGGCACAGCAAAAGGCGTTGATATAATGCTTACCGTGATAGAGCCAGGGATGAGGTCGGTAGAGACCGCGAGCAGAATAAAGAAGCTCGGTGAGGATATCGGAATAAGCAGGATACTAGCAGTGATAAACAAAGTTACTGATACAGGGACGGTAAAAAAGATAGAAAATAAATTAGATGAGATTGACCTACCCTTACTGGGAACTATTCCTCATGACCAACGATTGGTAGAGGCAGATATTGAGGGTATAGCGCCATTAGATGCAGATGGATGGATAGGAGGGGAAGTAGGTGTATATATAAGGGCGATTAAAGAGAAGATAACCACTAAATACTAAACTCTTTATTGACCTAACCCACTTCTACTCCGTCGCCTGCTTCCTTTGACTTCCTCTTGCCAGGCAATCGCTTCAATTCATCTGGCACTTTCACTCGCAGCATATTTGTAGAACGAACGTGATAGACCGGGTCTCCGGTCATCGGATCGTAATTTTCGGTACGAATAATGCTACTAACCACTGTCTTAAATTTCAATACTGTGCCATCCTCCAGTCGGTATTCATTCCAATCCTCGTTTACTGTCGTAAAGTCTACATCTGTCGCTTCTACTTCTATCCCATTTGGTAATCGCACTTTCATTTCAACTTTCTCACCCCTCTCTTACTTATAATATTGTATTGTACTATTTTATTCTATTTTATTCCATTTATCTTTGTCTATATCAATTTAAATTTTTTCATGTACAGCTATGTAGCGGGTTAGACTTTTATGAACTCTGTACGAATGCTCTTCGAGTAGCGGGAAGCGGGTCGCGTGTTTGCAAGAGAGTGAATGAAAAAACGGCAAATGCGAGACGATGACCGCTCTTCCTCCGGTCTTGAGTACGCGATATATCTCGTCTAAAGCGTCCCGGTACAACTGCTCTAACTCTACAGTTATAATGGATGATCTGCCATAGGGCATGTCTGTTGCAATGGCATCAATGCTGTTCTCGCTCAACGGTATCTCAGAAGCATCACTCACGATTAAACCGGCGTGCAGTCCAAAGAACTTTAAATTATCACTTGCTCCTTTTACCATCTTTTCCTGCACGTCTGCACCTATAATACTCGCTCCGATCATACCTGCTTCTATCAATATCCCGCCAGTTCCACAGAACGGATCAAGAAAGAGCTCGTTATCTTTAACGCTGCTGAGATTGACTATCGCACGAGCAAACTTTGGCATTATAACGCC
>JACGMN010000045.1 GCA_014061035.1 Candidatus Methanophagales archaeon
CCGTCAAAAAAAGTATAATTCTCTAGTGCGTGTATCACTTCGTCAACATGATAAAATCGTGCGTACCGGCACAATTCAGGTGATTCTGAACTTATTCCCAGTCTAAATTCGTGCTCTAACCCCTGCCATCTCTGCAAATTCTCCCTTACCATCTCACATATTTAGGATTTAGGTCAGTAATGCATTCCCGTCTCTTCATCTGGCATCTCTTCATATCCTGATGCTAATATTTCCTCCGCTCTTCGCTGCACAAACTTATCAAATCCTTCTTTCAGGTGCTGCATGTTCAGACCTACTTCTTCGACATGCTTATATCTCTTGACAAAATCTTTTGTTTTTCTCCCGACATCCAGTACCTCTGAAAATCCTTCCTCGTCCCACGCCTTCTTCAGCACCTCGTTACGGATAGCACCTTTTTTCATCATCATCATTGTTCTCTCTTCTAGTGCCTTATCTCTAGCGTAACCCAATATCTGCGCTATGAACCGTCCCGTTATTATGTCTTTGCGCTTTATACGTCCGATTTCTGTCTCAACGAACGCGTCTGAATACATGTAATCGACAATCTCCTTCGTCAGATACGATCTCGCTTCTTCTTCGCTTCCTTTCTCCTTTATCAGGTAGTGGTCAATAGGGACGTTCTTCACATAAATCGATACAATTGAGTACGCGGCTTCTTTATCTGGCATTTGCACCTCTATTATCTTGTCAAATCGCGACCTGAACGCAGAATCTATGAGATGCAGCCGGTTCGTTGCACCTATTACGGTTAGGTGCGGATGCAATTCGTAAAACCCATCTAAAATGTCCAGCAACTGTGCCGTAACTCTTTCAGGTGCACCTGACGATCCCGTGTGCATGCCCCTTTCCTGTGCTAATGCGTCTATCTCGTCAAAGAAGATCACGGCATAGTCGTTCGTTCCGTCCTCTAATTTATCGTTCGCTGCCTTGAAAACTACTCTTACATTCTTCTCGGACTCGCCAAGCCACATACTGAAAAGCTCTCCGGCACCCACCTTTACAAATTCACAGTTGGGTAATGCAGATGCTAAGGCTTTCGCGCACATCGTTTTTCCGCATCCCGGCGGACCGTACATCAATATTCTTCTGGAACTTTCACCATATCTTGAGTAATCTTCAGGATTGACCATCGGAAGAACAATGCTCTTTAATAATTCTTGTTTTACAGTTTTCAAGCCGCCAATATTGTTAAAACTCACTCCCGGGCTCTTCGTTACTTCATAGCGCGAATATTCTTTTGGACTGTAACTTCTCTTTATATCCAGCGTACCGGGCAGGAGTCCTACCTTCATCCCCTCTTTTATTATCTCCTTCTCTTTATCCCCGAGTTTCTTATATATTCTACCACGACCCTTTCCAGCAGATATCTCAGCTATCCAACCACTACCACTGCCATCTTCGCCGTCATCATCTTCCTTTCTCAGCTCTTCTATCTCTCCCACCTCCAAAGTTACCATCCGGTCATAGACTTCCGTGATTCCGACGGTAAATCCGCTCGGATTATTTTTATCCGGTATGCGTCCCACAAAAACGTATTTGCCTTCCTGGAGATTCTCTATCTCTTTCGCGGTGAGTGTACCATAAGGTAACGCTTTTAATACGCCATTTAAATTTACAATAGCACTCTCGTCAAGTTTCTCAACAACGAATCCGCAATCTAAGGGAGGCGATCGAGATTTTGATACAAGCCGCTCTAAATCATCTTTATATGCTGCTGTCTCCTCGTATCTCCGCCTTAATCTCCGGTATTCACTCTCTAATCGCTCATACTCATCCCTTGGAATATACTCCACCTCTTCCATTTTTGCTCACTAAAATATAAGAGATAGCTATTATAAAAAACCCAAAACCATCTTCTGTATTTATATAGTATATATAAAATATTAATAATTGTATATAGCTATCTATATGTAGCGATATATGTGGTAAAGATGACGAAAGAAGAAAAACGGAGGATACAACTCACAGGTGGTGCTACGTATACGGTCTCGCTACCTATAAAATGGGCAAGAGAAGCGGGTGTAAAGCAGGGAGATGAACTCTCGCTAATTCAACGGCGCGATAAATCGCTCGTCTTAACTCCGGTGAAGGAGAAAGAAGAGCAGATAAGATGCGCTGAACTCGTGCACCTGGAGAGCGAGAGCTTCGAGGGCAATTTCAGGTATCTTATCGCGCACTATCTCGTTGGCTATGATGTCATAAAGCTGCTATCTCCGGGTGGCTTTGAAGCTGAGACGCGAAAGAGGATAAAAATGGAAGTGAGGAAGCGGCTGATCGGCATGGAAGTCGTTGGCGAATCGTCAAAGGAGATGGTGCTTAAAAGCTTCTTGAAATATGAGGATTTCACGCTGCGGGCGGCGATGCATAGTATGGCGGAAATAATACTGGCAATGCAAGAAGATGCGATCTCTGCGATTGTGAATAGCGACAATAACCGTGCTAAGGACGTTATAGAGCGGGATAACGAGATAGATAGATTTTATTTGCTTATTGTTCGGCAGCTTAAGGCGGTAATAACTGACCCGGAGCTTGCGAAGAAGATGGGGGAGAGCAGACCGCGAGATAGCCTGGGATACCGGATTATCGTGAAGAATATGGAGCGGATAGGAGATCATATTGAGAGCATAGCGAAGAATTCTATGAGGATGAGCTCACCGGTCGGTCTTGAAAGCATAAAAGATGCTGGCACTCGTACTAGAACTCTCTTTACTAAGACCCTCACCGCTGTATATAATAGGGATATAGTACAGGCGAATGAAGCGATAACTGATGCAAATATCCTGATTGATATGGTTGAATCTGTAAATGAGCGAATCTTAACTGGAGAAGGGAGTGCTACAGACAAGATATGCGCTTTTTCTATAATAGAGAGTTTGGGAAAGATAGCAAAGTATTGTGAAGATATAGCGGAGATAGCGATAAACCTCGGGATAGATGAACCCTGGGAATCAGAGTTTTGATTTATTTTCGTATATTTAAAATCCTGATTATCTGCGTTCATCTGCGTCAGATTATAAAATTTATTCTTTCTCGTTTCTCGTTCTTGTCTTTACAACCACCGCTAAATTCAAGTCCTTTTCTACTATCTCTTCATATTCTCCTTTTATCCGTGGTTTTATCATCTCCAGATCACCTATCTCTGTTAATATCTCGGCAATCAATTCGCCATCGTCAAATATTCTCACTACGTCGTCATTCTCTGAGACCACTACCGCTACCGCATCAGTCTCTCTGGAGATGGACGCGGCAGCCATGTGCCTGGTGCCAAAACCCATGGGGAGGTCTATAAACCGCGGACTCGTCTCGATATATCGTGATGCGGAAAGAACATAACCATCACCACTAATGACGAAGGCGCCGTCCATCTTCGCCAGTTCACTTATCATTCCCTGAACGTTTGCATCACGTATCGCCTTTACCTCCTTCGGGTACTGTGCAAGCGGGTCTAAGATTAATGGAGTTGATCTTTTTAATACTTCTTCCTCGTCTCCAACTACAAATAGTGCGCCTATACTAGATCGCTCATCAGTATGCCTCGCTATTCTCACCGCTATCTTTATCACCGTCTCTAAGACTTCGGGATTGCATATCTGTACTTCTCTGCAAATTCTATCCAGCATTTTTCCGCTATGCTATAACTTCTTTAAATGTATAACGAAGCTATTCTTTTATATCGAAATGTGCGGAATGCGGATTACAAAGTCATACTCGCCATCGCATATATCCGGCTTCTTTGCGATATGCGATAACAAAAATCCACTCTATAAAGGCTCTATCGGCTGTGGCATCGTCTTAGAATCTGGTTGTGTAACTGAGGTCTCGGTCTCACCCTGTAATTGTAATGATCTTCCGGTAACAGTAACAGTAGATATAAAAATAAATGGCGTGAGAGAAGAGGAAGCATATACCACCAGGTACGTTGTCGACCGGTTAACAGGTATGCGTAAGTCTGAAGCTGAAGTTATGGTATCGGTATCAACGAACTTTGCAGTGCCGGTAGGTTGCGGGTTTGGTGCAAGTGGTGCCGGTGCACTCAGTACCGCTTTCGCTTTGAATAAACTTTTATCGCTCAACATGACGCTGAACGAGGTAGCGCAGATAGCACACTGCGCCGAGGTCGAGAACAGAACAGGTTTAGGAGATGTAATTGCTGAGGCATACGGTGGTGGTGTAGTAGTAAGAAAAAAGCCGGGTCCGCCTGAGATAGGAGTGATCGACCGGATACCGCATAGGAACGAGAAGATAAGTTATGTAGTGCTCGGTATTGATGAAACACGTACAAAAACAGTCTTAACAGAGGCAGACGAAGAAGGGCAGGAGGGCGAAGAGATGAAACGGCGGATAAACGAAACTGGTAGAGCTGCAATGAAAACGCTGATGCGGAGACCTACGTTAGAGACATTCATTAGCGTATCACGCGAATTCGCGCTGCGAAGCGAGTTGATAAGTAGTACCTGCAAGGATGTGATAGAAGCGGTAGCTGCCGAAGGAAAGATTGCGGGCGTGGCAATGTTAGGAGAGACGGTCTTTGTCATCGGCGATAGCGAAGCACTGAGAGAGTTTGGAGTGGTAAAGGAGTGCAGAATATCTGATGCCGGAGTTAGTTAGTGCTATCAAGATCAAACTCTTTCTCGACCTGCACCATAAGCGAATCGATGAAATTAGCATCAGTGCAATTTCTGAGTATCTTTGTGGGTGTATGAAGCGTTTTTTTTAAAAGAGCTTTTGCAAAACCTTCCAGTACCTCTTTCTCGCTCCTACCTCTCCTAGAATAACGGAGCGCTTTCTTCTTCTCTTCCTCCATCACGTGATACGCATGTTTATAAAGTATACTGATAAGTATCTCGGCATTTTCGCGGTTTAAAATGTATTTAAATATTTCTATCTCGTTCTCTATTATTTCTTCAACTCTACTAACCTCAGAAAGCCTTCTCTTCAGGTTATCCTGACTTATCTCGTATAAACTGTCTAAGTCATACAGCTCAATTCCCGCTATCTCGCCTACTCGCTCATCCACATCCTTTGGATTCGCTATGTCTATAATATAAAGCACGTTATCCGTTGTACGATGCTCCATCACTCTTACCATCGAATTGTAATCGAGAATATAGTGTGGTGCCGATGTCGTGCAGATCGCGATATCACAGGTAGCAAGATACTTCTCCTTATCTGCCAATCTGACCGCTTCACAAGAGAGCTCTTCTGCAAGTCTTTTCGCCTTTTCATACGTGCGATTGGAGATGAACATGGCATTCAGAGATTTTTTAGAGATAGCTTTTGCTACCAGTGCCCCCATATCGCCTGCACCAATTACGAGTATCTTCTTTCCTACCAGGCTACCGGTTATAATTTCTGCGAACGCGACCGCAGCGGACCCGATAGAGATAGACCCTTCATTTATTTTTGTATCACTCCTTGCTCGTTTCGCTGCTTTTATCGCTCTTACGAACGCCATGTCCAGAAGACGGTCTATCGTACCTTCTTTTTTGCTCTCCAGGTGTGACTTCTTTATCTGTCCCAGAATCTGGTCTTCTCCCACGATCATCGCTTCGAGCCCGCAAGCGACACGCATAAGATGCTCTACAGCGTCTTTACCGACGAAAACCGTACTTTTTTCTAATCTCAGCCTCTTAATAATATCTGCAAGAACTTCTCTTGAGTTCTCCGCCGTGATATACGCCTCAACACGATTGCAGGTCTTTATAATCACATAACCACTCACTCGCGGGTCGTCCGCAAATAGTTCAGGATTCACACGATCCGCTACCGCTTCAAGTTCCAGAACATCACAGTTCTTATGCGAGACCACTAAAACGGCGATTTTATGCATAATTATCTATCTCTACCTATACCTATACCTATACCGCTCCTCTACAATTTTGAAGATACAGTTCTTAGCTATCTCAACCGGAAGAGGCTCATCGAGAGTGGACCAGCAAGCGGAATCGCTCAAAACACTGCTTAATATCTTTTTTCTCCGCGTTTCATCCTTAACCGTCTCTTTCAAATAATCTCTGAGCTGCGCCAGGATATAGAGCATCTTTTCCTCTTTATCGCCTATGAGTGGTGCAATCTTCTCCTTCATATACCGCGCCATCGCGGGCACTTCACCACCTGTAGAGATAGAAATGACAATTCCGCCTTTATTTATCACTGAAGACATAAACGCATTTCCATTATCCTTATAATTGATGAGCATAAACGTATCAGATTTTTCCGCTTCTTCAAAGATGCGATTATTTAGCGGTTCGTCACTGGTGCAAATAAGTATCATAAAAGCACCTTTTAAAAGCTCTTCCAGGTTCTGATCCCACAAATCACATCTAAAACATCGTATTTCATTCTTTTTACAGAACTCCTCTATACGCGGCGTAAAATCAATGCTGTAAACTTCTATTCTCGCATTACCACGTTTCCTTCTCCCTCTCCATTTCCCGTCCCATTCCACTTCCATACCGCCACCAGTCTCAAGGATCTGGCATATTTTCCGCTCGGCGACATCGCCCCCACCAAATACGACTATACGCTTACCAGAGAGATCGGTGTAAAGAGGTAGCATGGTCTTTTACCCAATATTAAATTCCGTATATTTAAAATCCTGATTATCTGCGTTCATCTGTGTCAGATTATAAAATTTATTCTTTCTCATGAAAATCTGTGTAATCTTGTGGTTATAACTTCCCGTGCACTATCAACAAACTCTTCGGCAAACGCGGTATAAGAAGCAGCGTGCAGATGTACAAAAGACGCAAGACAGTTCTTTGAGATAATACCGTCTGCTCCATCGACTATACCCTCGCCTCTGTGTATTTTATAGGCAAAATCGAGTTCTGACTGATCATCGAGAGAGATCGTAGAATGGTGGAATTCATGTCCTTTAAATTTACTGCCTTTTTTCCCTAATATACAATCCTTCTGAAATTCTCCTTCAACATAGTTAATGACCCTCTTTTCTCCAAATTTCGCCACCCCTTTTATCAGACTGCACATCTCGAAACTGTTATTCCCCTTTTCAAGTTCCTCCATCAAATAGATCAATCCGCCGCATTCTGCGTATATGACTCCAAAATCTCCGTAAAAGTCTTTTACCGCATCGAGCATTTGCGTATTCGATGAAAGTTCCCCGGCATAAAGCTCCGGGAAGCCACCGCCGAGATATAAAGCCTTTACACCGTCCGGAAGCGTTTTAGCCCGTATAGGACTGAAATATACGAGCTCTGCACCTTCCTGTGTAAGTAACTCAAAAGTATCCTGATAGTAGAAATTGAACGCCTCGTCAAAAGCCAC
>JACGMN010000068.1 GCA_014061035.1 Candidatus Methanophagales archaeon
CTTGTCCCAGGTGTCAACGATGAGATGTATGATCCGGACTCGCATAACATAATTTCTCTTGCCTCTTGCACGACCAATTGCTTAGCTCCAATAGCAAAAGTATTGAACGACGAGTTCGGCATAAATCGTGGCTTTATGACTACGATTCATTCGTATACGAACGATCAGAATCTTCTTGATGGATTGCATAAAGACCTTAGAAGAGCACGTGCAGCGGCAATATCTATAATACCCACAACTACCGGCGCGGCGACGGCATTAAGTCTCGTATTACCCTCGTTAGCTGGTAAGATGGATGGAATAGCGCTGAGAGTGCCTACATTTAATGTCTCGATAGTAGATCTCGTTGCAGAGCTAAGGGAAGAAGTTACGCGTGAAGAAGTGAACATTGCACTTGAGGAAGCATCAAAGACTTCTCCGCTCTCCGGTATTCTCGCGGTCTCTCACGAGCCTCTTGTCTCAATAGACTATGTCGGTTCAAGTTTCTCGTCTATCGTCGATGCTGAGTATACAAATGTAATCGGCGATAAAAGTAGAGGAAACTTAGTGAAAGTACTTGCGTGGTATGACAATGAATGGGGCTACTCGCGCAGAGTAGTAGACCTGTTAGAGCGGATAGCCGAGCATGGGCTGGGCTGAGCTGAGCTGAGGTGGTAAAGAGAAAGAAGATGTACTAAATTAAAAGCCAGGTTAAGAGAAAGGGGTAGTCAAAGAGAATGGAAGACGTTTTAGAAGGCTTTCTGACGTTAGATAATCTCGACGTATCAGGTAAAACCGTGCTCTTCAGAGCAGATATAAACTCCGTGATTATCGATGGCAAGGTGCAGATGAAAGAGCGGATAGTAGAGAATGCGAAGACGATACGTGAGCTATCAGAGAATAAGGCAAAGGTCGTTATACTCGCACACCAGGGCCGCGCAGGCGGTAAAGAGTTCCTGCCGCTTGAGCAACACGCGCAATTGCTCAGCAAATTCGTGGACCTGACGTATATCGATGAGATAATAGGAAGTACCGCGCGAGAAGCGATAAAAAAGCTTGCGCCGTCTGCGGTATTATTGCTTGAGAACGTGAGAATGCTTGCCGAGGAGACACTGGATAAAACACCGGAAGAACATTCCAGATCGTTTTTTGTACAAAGACTCGCATCTCTCGCTGATATTTACATAAATGACGCCTTCTCTGTAGCTCACCGGGCGCATGCATCAATAGTTGGCTTTCCGACTGTCTTGGATGCCGGCGTTGGCAGATTGATGGAGAGCGAGCTGATCGCACTGGAACGAGCAGTTCATCAGATAGAACGTCCGTGCGTTTATCTTCTCGGCGGCGTAAAACCAGAAGAAGTATTTGACATAATTGATTTTGTATTAGACTCGGGTAACGTGGATTATATACTTACAACCGGCAGCGTCGGAAACCTTTTCATGTGTGCGAACGGTATGATTCCGATGAAAGTAGCTAAGCACTGTTTAGAGAACGTTAGTAGGGCAAAGAGTATACAAGAAAAAGCAGGTAATAAAATAAAGTACCCGTACGATCTCGCTATTGATGTGGCCGGTAAGAGAGAAGAAATTACAGTAGATCAGGTAAAGATGAACCAGCAGTTGTACGATATAGGGCGTGAAACGATCGAGAAATATTCAGAGATAATAAAAAACGCGAGAACAGTGATCATGAAAGGACCAGCAGGGTTTTATGAGAAAGAAGGCTTTGCGGTAGGTACACGCGAGCTATTCAAAGCAATTTTAGCTTCAGATGCGTTCTCTATACTCGGTGGTGGGCATACCTCGGCGGCAATAAGCGATCTTGGCATAAATACGGCTAAAATGAACCATATTCACGTCAGCCTTGCCGGTGGCGCATTCCTACGATATCTCGTAGGGAAGCCGCTGCCCGGAGTAGAAGTATTAAAGGTAAAGAAAAAGGTAAAGAAATAAGATAACTAATCAGGGTTCAGGGTTCAGGGTTAGACATTAGACATATAAAAATCCTAAACCATAATTTCTAAATATTAAACAATTTCAAAATCAAAACTCCAGATATTAAAACTAACTTATACGGGATCTTATACAGGATCCGTGAACTGCGAACCGTGAACCGTGAACCGTGAACCCCGAACCTGGAGTCGTAGGGTAGTGGATATCCTGTCAGGTTCCGGACCTGACGACCTGGGTTCGAATCCCAGCGACTCCGCTTTATAAGAGAGGAAGAGAGGAATTATGATCAGAAAAATAAAGACTTTATGGGAATTAACGCGGTTAGAACACGGGTTGATGTACGGGTTTGGAGTGATAATAGGGATGATCATCGCCGGGGGGGAGATTTACGCAATAATACTGACCCCGATTTTTGGTCTGCCTCTCGTTCTCGTGCTACCAACACAGATAGCGGCGTTAGGATTTTTTACCGCTCTTTTCATCCAGGCAGGCACCTTTGCATTGAATGATTATTGTGACTTAGAATCAGATATTGCTAACCAGAGGCTGGATAGACCACTGGTGAGGGGAGAGCTAAGGAAGGAGGAAGCTCTGCTCGTTGCGGTCATTGCAACAGCATTCGGGATTATATCTGCGGCGTTTTTGAGCTACTTTATTCTTAGCCTAGTACTTTTAGCCACGGTCCTTGGTATTCTGTACGACATAAAGCTGAAGGAATTCTTCATCGTAAGCAATGTTTATATCGCACTTACGATGGCACTACCGTTTATCTTTGGGAGTTTAATCGTAGAGCCCGGGAGGGTAGACCCGGTGATCCTTACACTTACGCTTATAGCATTCCTTGCAGGTTTCGGGAGAGAAGTGATGAAAGATATAGCAGATGTAAAAGGTGATGCTTTAAGAGACGTCAAGAGTATCGCGCGTGTATACGGCATCGATAAAGCCGTCCGAACTACTGTTTTTTCGTATTTACTCGCGGTTATATTGAGCGTAGTACCTTTTTTCCTGGTCAATACCGTCTTTTTCCTTAATCTTGCATATCTGCTTCCGGTTATGGTAGCTAATGCTTTTTTTTTACATACGTCTATCAGACTGCTAAAAACACGAATACGAATACGAACGGGAAGTGGAGAAGTTCACGCAATGAGGAAAGAGACACTACTAGCGATCGGTATTGGCTTAATTGCATTTGTATGCGGTGCGTTATTCCAAATTCCCAGCCCATTTCCCCTTCCCTTTAATT
>JACGMN010000075.1 GCA_014061035.1 Candidatus Methanophagales archaeon
GCGATTGCATCTCCATCTCCGGAAGAGAAGAATTTCTCTGGCGTGTGATAAGAAGCGCCGATAGGAAGGATAAGCCAGTCATTGCACTGATTCGTATCTTGTAGACCTTTTCGAATGAATATCATTCCGTCCCCCGGCTTTTTTAACGGTTCATCTCGCCATTCACCGCTTTCGCACTCATACTCGGAATCACCGTATACCACAATGTCCACTTTTCTTCCGCTCTTATCCAGTAATATTACTTCGTCACCAGTATTACGAAGCGCAAATGCTCTTTCATCTCGCTGCATTTGAGTAACTTCAGGATCGGAATCTGTACCATATTCGAAATCAGGAATAATAGCTTCTCCTGTTCTTGCAGTACTAGTACTCCACAGCGCTACGAATGCCGATGCGTTTCTCGTAACGTATATTGTTTGACCCGGAACAACTTCAAAGAAAGGGAATATCATTCTTCCTTCGGTATCTGTTATGCTCCAGCCTTCGATATTTACGGGATTTGCGGTGGGATTGGTGATCGCAACATATTCATCGCGCTCGTTTCTCGTAGCAGTATTCGCGTATATCTCTGTGATGAGCAGCAGACTTGCGTCTGCACCGGCATCTGCGTCTGCGTACAGAACGCCATTACCTGATGATTTAGCAACTGCTCCCGCTTCTGGTGTTAATGTTAGTGTTAATGCAAGTGTAAAGATAATTATGAGTATTAATGGCAATAGCATAGAACCGAGTTTAGTTTTACTTTTACTTTTATTTTTACTTTTACTTTTACTTTTATTACATCCTTCTGCTCTGTATAGTCTGTCCATAATAGCGCTTCCCAGTCCAACCTCGGGCACTGGTTCTGCATAGATGATATCGAGCATGGCTTTATCTAATCTATGTAGGCAAGCGAAGAGATTAGCTGCTGCTTCTTTTAAATCGCCATCAGGAGAAAGAACTTCTACAGCCGCATAATCTTCTTTTTCTTCTGGACGCCGGAAAGCCAGCAGTCCCGCTCTTTTTCTTTTTCCTTCCAGAATTTCTTCTCTTTCTTTGTATTTAAGAATCCTTATAGTGGTTCTGGGCGAGTAGTGGCGGGGTAACTGACCAGGTGAATGCGGTCTTCTTCGATTGCTGGTAGATATTTTTACTTCACCTATTATTTCTACTATCTCATCAACCGTTAATCCACCGTATCTTAAGATAAAAGCATCCTCTCCGGCAATCTCTACAACTGTTGACTCTATACCAATTGGAGATCTTCCACCATCTAAGATCATCTCTACTCTTTCTCCTATCTGTTCTTTTACATGCACGGGTGTTGTCGGGCTCAGGTATCCAAAGAGATTAGCGCTAGGGGCAGCTATCGGTCTCTCAGCCCTTTTAATGAGTGCTAAAGCTACGGGATGCGAGGGCATTCGTATAGCAACAGTTGGAAGTCCGGCAGTTACAATCTCGGGCACTATCTCTGATTTTGGTAGGACTAAAGTAAGTGGTCCCGGGAAGAATTTCTCTATAAGTCTCTCTGCCTTTTCGTCTATTGAAGAAGTAAGCATAGCAATCGAGGAAGGATCAGATATATGAACTATTAACGGGTCAAATCTTGGACGGTTCTTCACTTCAAATATTCGCGCTACTGCTATAGCATTAAGAGCATCTGCTCCCAACCCATAGACGGTCTCCGTCGGGAATGCGACTAAACCACCCCTCTTGATGATGGCAGAAGCTTCCTTTATGGCCTGCGGTGTAGCTACTCTAACTGTAGCTGTTGCAGCAAAAAGCGAAAGCTCAGAGTTTATTTCATAATACATATCCCTATATCCCTATACCACGCCTTTTATGTGTTCTATCAGAACGCCTCGCCCCTGGATCATCTCAAAGTCAGGGCTCTTGCACGAATCACATCTAACGTAAACGTGGGCGACCTCAGGCGCAAAATGAACTGCTTCGCCTTCATCATCGTTTAATCCAGCAGCACCAAAATCCCACTCGTTTCCACAGACACGACATCTAAAGATAGCTGGCTCTGATACTATCACTGTCTTTACGTCTTTCAGCAGCTCTCCGCACTCTTTGGCAATCTCAGCAAGGGCAAATTTTAATATCCCGGTATCCATCTGCTGTAATTCACCGATCTTGAGTTTTATCTCTGTAATCTCTTTCAACCCCTCTTTTCGCGATTTCTCTATTGCAGAGACGATCACCGCTTCCGCCAGTGCCCATTCGTGCATATTTATCTACCTGTGTTATAATTTAGGTTTATCACTTAAGTAATCCGTTAATGGCTATTGTTAATCCGGATGTGCAGAAAGGAAAAATCCCAGCCGGTACGGGTCCGTTTAAGTTTGTAGAGCAGCGAGTAGGTGAATATGTAGTTGTAGAAAGGTTTGCTGACCATTGGGATGGCGCTGCTAAATTGGAAAAAGTAACCTTTCGTTTAATACCGGAGGCTATGACCAGAGCTATGGCTTTGGAAGCCGGCGATATTGATGTGGCCGTGGCTATTACGGCTGTTGATGCTGTAAGGCTGAAAGAAACAGCAGGGGTAAAAGTATAATGAAAGATATGTTGTCTGAGATCGGCATTCAGGTAGAGATTGTCACCCTTGAATTAGGGGCGGCGAAGGGTCTGGTAAGGGCTGGTGATTTTGACATGTTTATGACTTCCTGGGGAACAGTACCCAGCGGAGATCCGGCCTATATCATGGAGATGCTGGTCAGTACAACCGGCGATGCCAATTATGGTAACTTTTCGTGTCCAGATTTGGATAAACTTTTGACCAAAGGTAAAACAACTCTTGAGCCGCAGGCAAGGGCAGCTATTTACAATGAGATTCAGGAAAGAATCTGCCGTGCGATATAACAAAGCCCACCAATCGGAGTGGGAGCATGCCTCCTGGAAAGAGTT
>JACGMN010000086.1 GCA_014061035.1 Candidatus Methanophagales archaeon
AGAACCAGATCAGAATAGTGCCAACATCATAAGCCTCGCCTACTAAGAAGAAGCCATCCGTTCCAACGAGCATATACGCCGATGTGCCCATCATCAACGCAAACCCGACTGCAAAGAACGCAAGCGAGCCTATGGAGTAGTCCACGAGATTCTTCATCAGAACATTTGTCACATTTTTCGCACGCGAAAACCCGGATTCAAGCATTGCAAACCCTGCTTGCATGAACATCACCAGAAACCCGCAGACCAATATCCAAACATAATTCACCGGTGCTCCCGGATCATCTATCTTCAAGCGTCCTCGCCCCTGTTGGGTCTGCTGCTGCTATTGCACCTGATATCAGTGCCAGTGTCAGTGTCAATGTCAGTACCATAGACAATATCACGAGCCCGAACACAAGCGTGGCAGCCAATTGTCTCCGTCTTATCGGTCTTTCTATTTTCTTTTTACTCTTCACTCTTCCCATTTTTTCCCTTACCTTTCATTTACCTCCGGCTCTAACGTTGTTTAACAGCTCTTATTAGACTATTTGAGAACTCAGCACAAAGATTCATAAAAATTATGAAAGTTATAAAGAAGGAAATTATATTTTATATATCGCGAAAAATAAAATGAGCTATGCCTGAGATAATAGAAGGGGTAAGCCCCACGCGGATGGAATTGTTGTCGATACGTAGAAAGGAGAAGATAGCGGAGAAGGGGCATGATTTGCTGCGTGAAAAGAGAGATGCGCTTATTGCTGAATTCCTTGATCTTGTAGGTAACGTAAGAGGTAAACGGACAGAAGTAGAGAATAAGTTAAGCGATGCGTTTACTTTTTTGCTCCTTGCTCAAATGCGGTTGGGTGTTGAGGAAGTGAAGCAGTTATCACTGATGACGCAGCGTGAGATTCCGCTTGATATCGCTACGAGAAGCATAATGGGCGTGAATGTGCCAATCTTGGAACCCAAAGTAGAGCTAACGAGAAGCGTTACAGACCGTGGATACGGGTTTATGAATTCGTCAGCCGCGGTCGACAATTGTGCGAGAAGCTTTGAAGAAGCTTTGGAAAGAATAGTATCGCTCGCGGAGCTGGAGGAAGCGGTGAGAACACTCGCGGAAGAAGTAGAGAAGACAAAAAGGCGTGTCAATGCTCTCGAATATGTCGTGATCCCACGATTAAAAGCGACCCGGAAATATATCCAGATGCGGTTGGAGGAGATGGAAAGAGAGAACTTCGCGCGATTGAAGAAGATAAAAGTAATGTTAGAAAGGAAATAATAGTTAGAAAACGCCTATAATATCGCCTCTTGCTATCAACCCTACCAGTTTCCCTTCGTCGTCGACTACAGGAATCCTGTTAAA